>FR901700.1 GCA_000437675.1 Prevotella sp. CAG:891 | reverse complement strand
ATGGGTATCTCCGAAGCCGCTAAATCTTTAGTTTAGTGGTAGTTCACGGCCGAACTCCCCCACCCGTTTGCTGGGTGTTTGGGTGAATCAGACCGAAAAAAAACACAAAAAATGGCTGAGTGTGCATGCAAGGATGATTTAGTTTTGTCATTATATAATTGAGGCTTGCCTTTCCTACCCCGATTTAGAAGCCGAATGAACTACTTTTTGAATAAAATTCAAACAGCTTTTGAGGACTTCATGGGGTGTGACAGCGGCCTTTACCCTCCCCTCGTTATTTACCTCAAAAATAAAACGCAAACAATGATGAAGCAAATCAAAGTTTTTACGCCCCTGCTCTGGCTCGCCCTAGCGTTGAGCAGCCTCATCTCGTGTGTCAGCGACGATTACAACGATTGGATTACCCGTCAACCTCGTGCTGTAGTTACCGTTTGCCCTACGCCTAATGGCAGTTACTTCATGCAGCTTGATGATTCAACTACCCTGCTGCCTAAGGGAAATCCTCCGGCTCCTTACGGTAAAAAGGACGTGCGTGCGCTGGTTAACTATGAAGAGGCTTACGGCGGACGTCGGGGCGGACGACAAACCGTCAATGTGCTGTGGATGGACAGCATACGTACCAAAATGCCTGTGGCTTCGAAAGGTGCCGACAACGACCGGGTGTTTGGCAAAGATGAAATCGAAATAGTGAAGGATTGGACCACTGTGGCCGAGGATGGTTACCTGACGCTGAGGCTGAGAACGCAGTTTGGCAATAATCAGATTCCGCACAAGGTGAATTTGCTTACGGGCGTAAACCCCGATAATCCCTACGAAATTGAGCTGCGGCACGATGCTGCCGGAGACGTGATGGGCCACATGGGCGATGCGCTCATTGCCTTTAATCTGAATGGTCTGCCCCGCCCTAAGCACGGCAACAAGGTGCGGCTGAAACTGCGCTGGAAGTCGTTTCACGGCGAACGCGTGACGTTCATTAAGCTTACGTTTCGCAAATCGTAGGTTCTGCCCCGTTGTTTTAGCTCGGTATTCAGCGTTTTTTCAAACGCATACTGCGCAGAAACGGAGCTTTTTCCCCTATGTAAAAAGGGAGTTCGACGAAAATCTGCATTTTTTTCAAAAAAAATCATTTTCTGATGCAAGGTTGCGTCATTCTGCCTGTTATATGTATGAATGCTGCAAAGCAAAGGCCCATTTATGGCGGTGCAAAAGGCACATTGCCGCATCGGGAAACCTAACTTCCCCACTCTTTCCGTCAGGGCCGTACCTAAAAAACTCGGACATACTTTTCTGAGATTGACCAAACATAACTAAAACCTAACTAACACTATCCTTTTGCAAAGAAACAAGAGAAGAACTACATGGTTTTTCTTGTAAACATTTATGTATGAGTAAGGTTTGCTCCCGATTCGCGAAGTGATTCGCCACCATGCGGGAGCATTTTTTTTGTCCCTATGGCAAGTGTCGGAGGCTGTAGAAATTGCGTGGAAAATGTGTGTGCTTTGTACGTTTTGAAAATCGGAATGTGATGAAATGTTATATCCCGATTTCACTTTTTTCTGTGCTTAAAAAAATCTTTTGAAATGCTTGTAAATGAATGGGTTACGGTCTGTTTTTAAGCTCCGGAAATTATTGAGGTGCGATATCAAGTGCCGAAAAAATTTGGATTTCGGGGGGTGCGTGTTGTATCT
>FR901699.1 GCA_000437675.1 Prevotella sp. CAG:891 | reverse complement strand
CAACTTCAAGTTGTCTGCTTCCACAATAGCGCAACTCTACAAGGCAAGGTGGATGATTGAAATTCTTCAGAAACATCAAGCAGCTGTTGAAAATAAAGAGTTTCATTGGTACATCGCGCAATACTGTTGAGACGCAGATATGGACTGCTTTGTCAACGATGCTACTACTCTGCTGGCTAAAGCACATTGCAAAGTACAAATGAGGGCTTGCCAATCTCGTCGTATCACTTAGATTGAACACATTCACGAAAAATGAACTCGAAAAGTGGTTGAACGAACCATTTACACCTCCGCCTGAGCTAGTAGGAGAGGAATAAATAGGGGTCAAAAAAACTTTGAAGGGGTTATTATCTATAACAACCTCATGTTCATCGTACCTATAAATCGTTTAGGACAACATTGCCTCAGTCTCACTCTTCGAAACTTATTCGTCTTTTTAGATTATTCCCATCAATTAAAGTTTCTTGCTGTAAAAACCCCTTGTAAGCGGTGTGATTCCTCATTTTTTTACTACTTTTGTCGGCTGGACAGCGAAAGTCCATACACGCTAAAATAGACAATTATCCAATAACCGGCTGTTTGCCCCCTGTGGTATGTCAAGCAGAGTAGCAAACGCTCAATGACATTATATATATAATGGAAATAGCTGAACTGTATAAACTGTTTTTGCAACATCCCGTTGTGACAACCGACACGCGCCACTGTCCTGAAGGTTCTATCTTCTTTGCCCTGCGCGGTGCTACCTTTGATGGCAATACGTTTGCCCTGCAAGCCCTTGAAAGCGGCTGTGCGCTGGCCGTGGTCGATAATCCCGAACTGCCTGCCGACAGCCGGTTGATTCAAGTGCCCGATGTGCTCGAAACTTTGCAGCAACTGGCTGCTTACCATCGCCAACAACTGCGCACACCCATCGTACAAATTACCGGCACAAACGGTAAAACCACTACCAAGGAACTGACTGCGGCTGTGCTCGCCAAAAAGTATAACGTACTGTTTACACAGGGCAATTTCAACAACCATATCGGTGTGCCCCTTACTTTGCTGCGCCTTACGCCTGCACACAACATGGCGGTGATTGAAACCGGAGCCAACCACCCCGGCGAAATAGCCCAACTCACGGCACTCGTTCAGCCCGACTGTGGACTGATTACGAATGTGGGCATGGCACACATCGAGGGCTTCGGTTCGTTCGAAGGTGTGGTGCGCACCAAGTCGGAACTCTACGACTATTTGCGCACACAGCCCGATGCCTTTGTGTTCCTGCATGGCGACAACGAACACCTGGTGCCCCGTGCCGAAGGGCTGAAAGCCGACCTTTACGGTTCGGTAGGCAAGGGCTATCGCGTTGAAGGCGAAGTAGAGGCGTGCAATCCCGCCCTCTGTCTACGTTTCCGTGCCGACGGCGGCGATTGGCACAGGGTGCAGACACACCTCATTGGTGCTTACAATCTGACGAACGTGCTGGCTGCCATCAGTGTGGGTACGCATTTCGGTGTAACGCCCGAACAGGCAGCTGAGGCCATTGCTGCTTACATACCGACGAATAACCGCAGCGAACTGGTGCGCACGGCACACAATGAACTGATTGTTGATGCCTACAATGCCAACCCCACCAGCATGAAGGCGGCACTCGATAACTTTGCGCTCATTCCGCACCCCCACAAAATGCTGGTGTTGGGCGAAATGCGCGAATTGGGTTTAGAATCAGCTGCTGCCCACCGTGCCGTAGCTGAACAAGCCGCTTCACTCCATGCCGACGAGGTGTGGCTCGTGGGCGAAGAGTTCCAGCCATACGCAGCCGGTGCTCGCTGGTTCCCCGATGTCGAAGCCGTTGAAAATGCGTTGCAGGGCGGTTGCTGCCCCGTCGAATCATTGGTGCTCATCAAGGGTTCGAATGGCACGAAACTTTACCGTTTGCCCAAGTTCTTCTGATTCTTTCAGAGAAGATTGTATAGATTACGATTATTCGTAGCTTCGCTATTACTAAATCCGCCACGCTTCCCATTTGCACAGCGAACCAGGGCGGATTTTTTTGTTGAATATGGCTCGGTTATCTCTATGAATTTGCTATTCCCCCCTAATCATCCGTATCCATCCCATCTACCCCATATTTCATTCAATCTTCATTGTTGAGAACTTTGCAGTCCAAAACAACAATAAAGTTCGAAGAATGTTTAGTTTGAATGAAACCAACCGATTTTATGTCTACACTCAAGGCATTGACATGCGCAAAGGGGCGGAGTCGCTTTTCGGTATAGTGAGAAATAACAGTATGGATCCTCTATCAGGAAGCGTCTTCCTCTTTGCCAACAAATCCCGCAGTCTGCTCAAACTCCTGCATTGGGAGCAGGGCGGTTTTGTGATTTATTACAAAAGGTTGGAAAGTGGGCGTGTTTCGCCCACTTTGTTCAAAGGGAGTGATGTATCGTTCAAAGAAATGCGATGGGACGAAATTGTCATGCTGATGGAAGGGATAAATCTTTCCTCCAAACGCCGAAAAAGGTATAATTTGTAAGTAAAAAATGATTGTATTTCAGAATAAATTCGTATTTTTATATCTGAAATACAATAGCAAATGATTAAAGTTTCCTTTATCCTAAACCGGTATTACGAGGTTCTTCAGCAGCGTATTGAAGCCCTCAGGGAGATAGACCGGCTCAAGCAAGAGTTGGCCCGCAAGGACATAATCATCAGACGGCTGCAGACGCAGTCATACAGCAGCAAGTCTGAACGTTGTAAAAACGTCACGCAAGGGGAGTGGAATCTTCTGGGCCTTCCTTTTGATCCGGAAGATGACAACGAACTTGTCCAGCTGCCCGAAGAGACCGTAGCGCCTCCTTCTCCGCTTCCTTGAAAACTTCGTTGCTCTTAGTGGTGAACGCTGCTACGGCATGATAGCCGGGCAGATCGTTCACGCCTGTTATGTGTAAGTAATTGAAATCGGTCATAGTCTTGTACTTTTTGGTGCAAAACTATGACCGAATGAGCGGTGGGGAAAAGACAAATTTATAAGGTCTCTTTAAACTGACTTGGTGTCATTCCTGTTTCTTTCTTGAAGAATTTTACAAAGTGTGGTGCATCGGCAAAACCTAATTCTTCAGAAATCTCTTTTATAATGAATTCTTTTTCTGCAAGCAGTTTTTTTGCTTTCAAGATTATTTCTTCATTTATGATTTTTTTGGGGCTTAATCCAAAAGTCTCTTTCGTTATAGCTGATAGTTTGCTTTCTGCTACCCCTATATCTATAGAGTAAAATGCAGGCGAATGCGATTTTTTTAGATTAAATTCAATCGATTTTTTGAAGTCATATATTATTTTTAATTTGGGGTGTTCAAAATCCATGGAATCATTTTTCCAAGAGGCATGTTCCTTTAAAACCTTGAGTATAACAGATATTGTAGCTGCGGTACAATAATTTATATCATCCTTTTGATTTTCAACCACTGATTTTAGAACTTCTATCCACTTCGTTAGTATTTCAGCGATGTTGTCATCAATAGTAGCAACTGGTGGCGTACCAATGTTGCAGAAGACATGATAACGAATCCAATCGGCTATTTTAAATGGTAGAAGATTTAATAAATCATCTGAAAAGGCTATTGCGATGTCTTCCTCATTCGTGCAAACTGCTTTATGTAAGTCTCCTGGTGAAAATAATAATATTTGATTATCACTTATTGGAAAATCTTGAAAATTTATCGAATGAGTCCCCTGTCCTTTTTTTATCCATAAAATTAGATAAAAATTGTGGGTATGTAACTCAGTACCCAAATTCCCATTGTTGTGTGGTATAACTTTCAAGTATGAACCTTCCTTATTACAATATTGAGGTATAACCCCATCTTTTGTATGCAATATTCTTTTGTAAAAAACTGATTTTCGCATAAATCTTACTTCGTATTTTCCTGCAAAGGTAAGCATCTCTCTTGTATGTTCTTGTTTTTGTGTTGTAATTTATTTGAAAATGACAATAGAAGTATGAAAATAGACAAATTACCTCTGATGGGAAGAACCTAATTTTACATCATCAAAAACAATAAAATATGGCACCATCTCCGAAAATATCTGTATGCATTCCAATGTATAATGCAGCCCTTTTTATCAAGGATTGCATAAACAGCGTCTTATCTCAGTCTTTTCAAGATTTTGAGTTACTTGTTGTTGACGATGGCTCAACAGACAATAGTTGTGACATTGTCAAAAACATAAAAGACAATCGTGTGCGATTGATTCAGAACCAGCATGACTATGTAGGCTCTTTGAACTTGTTATTGGACGAGGCAAAAGGCGAGTACATAGCCAAAATGGATGCAGATGATGTTATGTGCGCAAATAGGCTGACTCTCCAATATGAATACATGGAAAATCATCCCGATGTAGATTTCATAGGAGGACGAATGACTGTGTTTAAGCAATCTACAAAGGAACCATTATATGATCTCAATGTGAAAAGTGGTAGTCTTTGCATCTCAGATCTATTGGATAATTATTGTATTTGCCATCCTACAGTCATGTTCCGTGCAGCAAGTATCAACGGGAAAGAAAAGTTTCGTTACGATAAACAGATGGCGTATGCAGAGGATTATGACCTTTGGATGAGGATGCTTGCGAGCGGTAAGAAATTTGTCAATCTTGATAAAGTGTTCACTTACTATCGTTTGCATGAGCAGCAAGTTACCACTTGTCATCACGAGGAACAAGCACAGAAAACCCAAATAATCCGTGCTTGGGCTTTGAAGAAGCAGATAGAACTGGAGAAAAAGGCTTTTCAAGAACCAGCATTTATTCCCGATACCACAAACAAACTGACTGTGGTGATGCCTTTTAAAAATGAGGGTGAGGAGGTTGCCAATACCGCCAAAAGTATTCGAGACACTGTTGGAATGTCTGTGGACATCGTCGCTATTGATGATGATTGTGATGACGGATTTGATTATGTAGGTTCATTGCGTGGCCTAAATGTAACTTTTGGTGACATCACTCTTAATGCTTGCAGAAGGAACCCGAAATGCAAGAATGGTGAATGCGCCAATCCGGAGTGTTCAAACCAATGTACAATCAACTATTGTGGTCTTACAACTCCGACTGCAGCTCCAAGTGGTTCACCAACCCCAACGGTAACCACACTGTGCATCAGTTTCTAAACTGAACCTTCTAGAGTTGTGCTCTCCCATGGGAGTACAAGTCCTTTCTGTTTAATTTGTTATCTGCAAAATCCATATATAGTATATGCAAAAGTTCGTATCCATATTAGCCTGCATACTGTGCCAATTAAGTGTGGCTTATGCCCAAAAGTGCTTGGCTATTTTTGGTGTAACAGAAGAAGTTATCGAAAAACCGATAGAGGATGCTCGGTTTACGCTATACTTCAACGATAGTATCCAAGTACCTTATACGGTGATATCAATTGATAAGCAAAGTAATACTTACCAATTTGAATTTGATTATCGCCCAGGCAAATACACCTTGCGTGCGGAAAAAGAAGGCTACACTGACGCACAAAAAGATTTCACGGTAACCAGCAAACGTAATACCCTTTTGGGCCTCGGCACGCTGTGGATGAAGAAAAGCAAGACAAGGCAACTGAAAGAAGCCGTCGTTCGTGCCACCCATATCAAGATGGTGACGCGAGGTGACACCGTAGTTTATGACGCGGCCGCTTTCGACTTGGCAGAAGGCTCCATGCTTGATGCACTGGTGGCACAACTCCCCGGAGCAGAACTCAAAGACGGACAAATCAAGGTGAATGGAAAGTTTATCGAAAGCCTTATGGTCAATGGCGAGGACTTTTTTGCGGGCAACCCAAAAGTCGCCCTTGAAAATCTACCAGCCTATACGGTGAAGAATATTAAGGTGTACGACCGTGCGGCAAACGATGATTATCTGAAAGCCAAAGTCAATGGTAAGAAAATCGATGGTGCAGACGAGCACATGGTGATGGACGTGATATTGAAGAAAGCCTATTCCAATGGTTGGTTAGGCAATGTGGAAGGTGGTTATGGACTCCCTTCTGACCGCTACTTGGGCAAGGCCTTTGGCATGGGCTATAGCGGTAAAATGCGACTTGCTGCTTTTGCTAATCTCAACAACATCAAGGATACCCAGACGGGCAGTTCCTCAGGTCAATGGGGCGGCGGCTGGGCACAAGACGGAGAACTGGACGTAAAAATGGGCGGATTGGATTATCTCTATTCGCACGACCGTGCCAAAGTCTTTGGAAACGTGACCCTTACCCACGAAGAACCCGAAGTGGAATATAAGGGGAGCAATGTGAATTACTTCAACTCAGGTGACATCTTCGAGCGTTCGCATTCTCTACGCAACGATCGGAAGTTGCACCTGATATCGGCACATCAATTTCAGTATTCAGCCGAGCATGCATATTTCGAGTTAAAGCCCTCTATCGATTATTTGAAGAATAATTACACAAGCATTAGTCATCGAGCACAATTCTCTGAAAATCCAGAGGAACAATACCGTGTGCAGTCACTTGATTCACTCTTCTCTCCAAATGGTATGGCTTCATCGAATTTTGCACGTCATCTGTTAACGCGCATAGGCAATGATCAAGACGGCAAGTCTGATTGGATTATTGCCAACTTGGCTGCCAACTCTACGATATCGTTTCCTTCAACTCAAGATAACATAGAGATAGCATTGACAGGAAACTATCGCCGCGATACAAATCGCTACTTTAACTCGTTCAACAGAGTGTATGGAAACTCATCACCCAATGTGGGCAAAGGTGACAATTTGTTCCAAAAGTCAGATTACGTCTCCAAAACATATGGCATGAATGCCGACATAGGCTACACTTGGAACTACCGCCCTTATCAGAGCGGTGCAGGACATTATGCTTTAATCAAGCCTGAGGTGCAGTATGATTTTCATCGCTATGATCAAGTTAACACGTTGCTGCACCTACATGAAGAGTTTGCAAATGGAGCTAACGGAAGCATGATGGTACCCCCTTCTGCCATCAGTCCCGAACAGTTGGTCGTTGATCTCAACAATACCTATGCTTCTAATTTGACACAAAACAAGATTAGCCCACTTGTAAGTTTCGCATATCTCTATGTACCAAGTGCGAGTTCAAGCAAGAGCTTTAATGCCGACCTCACTTTGCGCGAAGATATTATGCACGAACGCTTGGACTACGACAAGGCACAGTTGGACACCTTGTTGTCACGAACCATCAGTAAGTTTACTCCGACTATAAAGCTCAGATACAAGGACAATGGACAGAAAGTTCGCACGGAAGTAGAAACAAACTATAGTTTTACAAAAAATGTGCCCAGCATCTACAACCAACTTGGCACTATCAACGATAGCGATCCGACCAACATTTATGTCAACAACCCAGGATTGGAGAAGCCTCGCACGCATAGTGTGAATGCACGCTACGCTCGTTTTCACAATCAACGACATAACAACGTCGTACTCTATGCAAGTTATGGACGCACCGATAATGCCATTGCGCAAGCTCGCCTCTACAACCGTGCGACAGGCGTGAGCACGTGGATGCCCAAAAACATCAATGGCAATTGGAACACGTATGAATCCGTGCAGTATAATATGCCCTTCGGAAAGAACGAAGCCTTCCAGTTTCAGACCGTAACCACAGCCTCATACGTACACTCCGTAGACTATGCGTCTGAAAGTGAAACACTTGAGCGTAGCGAGGTGAACAACCTAACGCTTGGCGAACAATTAGCCTTGTCTTATCGTGTGGGCAAACATAGCTTCGGCATACGCGGTAGTCTCTCATGGCTCAACAGTCGTTCAGCGCGCGAGGGGTATGACAATATATCTGCTTTCGACATTACAGCAGGTGCTAATGCTACCCTCAACTTACCAATGAATTGGCAAATCACTACCGACCTCAACCTTTACAATCGTAGCGGCTACAGCGACCACACTCTCAACACCACCAACTGGGTGTGGAATGCATCGTTGGCAAAAACGCTGTTGAAAGGCAACCTCACCTTCCGCCTTAATGCCGTAGACATCTTGAAGCAAATCAGCAACGTGCAGCACACTGTGAATGCCCAAGGTCGCACCGAAACATGGGTCAACTCGCAACCTCGCTACGTAATGCTTCACGTGGTATATCGCTTCAATGTGATGCCCAAGAAAAAGAAAAGCTAAAAGAATAAAGCATGAAATTCTCCCGACAATTTGACCAAATGGATTGCGGTCCTGCTTGTGTGCGCATGGTTGCATCGTATTATGGTAAAGACTATCCCTTATCTTATCTGCGCTCACTCGCCCACCTCACACGTGAGGGGGTGAGCGTAGCTGGTATTCGCGATTCGCTCACAGCCATAGGCATGAACAGTGCCACCTTCGAGATGTCGTTGGAACAATTATACACAGATTGCCCCCTTCCAGCCATTTTATATTGGGATCAAAATCACTTTGTCGTATTAGAAAAGTTAAAGGGGCAATCAGCGCAGAAAGCACGTTATAAAATAGCCAATCCTGCATTTGGTAAACAATGGTTTTCGGCAGAAGAACTTTGTCGCCATTGGTCGAATGGCGGCAAAGGCATTGTTGTGGCCGTTGAGCCTAATAAGGATTTCTACCAAAAGACCGCTATCAAAGAACGCCATAGTTTGAGAGACTTTGCTCGAAAGTATATACTTCCCTACAAGGCTCAATTAACTGAAGTTTTCCATCCCCTTATATCAGCTATTTGAGTAATAGCTTCCTTCGGTGGGTGATCTAAAAATCAAATGTTTTCGAACGATTTAACGCACGCAAAAAAATGTTTAGTCCCAATCGGGCATGGCATAATCGTCCGAATCG
>FR901698.1:25742-34559 GCA_000437675.1 Prevotella sp. CAG:891 | reverse complement strand
CCATTGAATTATCGCATGTATACTATACCCTTGCCCAACATTTGCCACTGCGCTCGCCTTTCACTATCTTTGCCATAAAATAAAAAACGTGATGAACTCCCTCTCTGCTCTCTATCGCATTTGGCGACGACAACTGAACCGTCTGGAATCCATACTGCCCAATACCGAAATAACACTTGAGGGGAAACAACGGCAGGCTGTCTACTTTTATGGTACATTCACCTCACTACTCAGCATACTCTTTACCCTGAGCGACATGACCGGCCCTTCGGGCATAGTGTTCTCCACCATCAACCTCGTAAGCGCCATAGCTTCCTTGCTCCTTTTTATTGCTTACCTGACCAGACACCTGAAACTCACGGCACTGACATCGGCACTGCTGCTGACGCAAACGGCCACTTCGGTCGAAAACCTCATCTGCGCCTTCTCCCCCTCGTCCTTCCATATCAACCTCATCACCGCCAATATGATGCTTTCGGCCATTGCCATGATGCTGGCCGTGCTGGCCTATCTGCGCTGGGTACCCACCATCATTGCTGCTACCAGTTTGCTCACTTTCGGCATTTGTACCCTCATTACGCGCGACGAGGGATTGATGTGCTTTCTCGGTGTGTTCACGTTCATCGTGGTGATTGTGTGTATCCTGGGCGAAAGGGTGATTCGGAACTATCAAAAACTGCAATCGGAAAACTCGGGACTAAAAAGCGACGAACGAAGCCTGATGATGGCCCTGAGACTGAACAAAAAACAGGTAAAGGCTTACATCGAACTCTCTATGGTGAATAAACCCAATGCCCGGGATATGGAGGTGTTCTTCGACATGGCGGGCGATGCGGTGAAACGTAAACTCGTAACGGCGGTTATGGACTACCTGAATAAGGAGAACTGTAAACGCGAAAGGGTGGTCAGTGCCTTCCCCGAACTCACGCCTTCGGAACACGAGGTGTGTATGCTCATTGTTCAAGGCAAAAAACAAAGCGAAATATGTACGCTGCTGAACAAAACACAAACAAACATCAGTGCGCACCGCGGACATATCCGCAAAAAACTGGGACTGAACCCTGAGGACAACTTGCGCGATGTGCTGACCGAACGCATGAAGCAGCAAGGCAAACGCTCAGGATTTACCCCCCCCTATCGCTAATGCACTATCGGCTGCCCCCAACCGCACAAAATGACGAAAATCAAGCCTAAAACCCAAAATCTGCATTTTTTCAAAAAAATAAGTGCTTAAAATTTGGATGGTATCGCAGAAAGCCGTATCTTTGCACCGCTTAAAGCCTAAAAGCAGGCAGTAAGTAGCCCAGATGGCGGAATCGGTAGACGCGCTGGTCTCAAACACCAGTGGGGCAACCCGTGCCGGTTCGACCCCGGCTCTGGGTACGCTAAAAGCTAAGTATTTGATTATTCATTTACTTAGCTTTTTTTCGTTTTTATCGGAGATGTTCCCAAATTGCCCCCAATCATCCTTATGTATTCCACCAAAGATGGGGCATTTACTTCATGCCATCTATTACTTTTAGTATAGAATCGGGCTTTTCTACCATTCGCAATACATTCACGAAAGAAAGGGTTTAATTCTATATTCTGATAAGTAGATATTTATGGACCGTTTTTCCGTCAAAATCCTAACTGAAAAAACGACTAAAAAGAGCATGTTTTCACTTTTGTTCTAAACCACGCTTTTCTTCTACTTTCTGTAAGTACCGATTGCTACAAAACATATATTTGTCAATTTACCCTTTCAAAAAATAGTATGAAACCTTAATGCTTTTAAAATATGCGTTAAAAGAGTTTCAATGGTTGTGTGCTTCTGAAAAAAAGACTACTTTTGCGCTCGTGAAGAAAATGTGAAGATAAGGTGTGCACCTACATGGATAATAACTGATTTAGCAAGTGATGGACGTGTAGGCGTGATTTTGTCTGTCATTACCTCACGCAAGGAAGGGCAACAAAAGAACAAAAACGTGAAATAACCAACAAATCTTTTTATTAACTCTATTACTTAATTAAATCTGTTAGCAAATGAAACGGTTTTACAAATTCCTTTCATTGTTCCTGTTCGCGTTAATAGGAATGACCAATGCGTCTGCTCAGGATTATAAGGCAGGCAAATTGCTCACTACCCCTGAAGAGGTGGTTGGCAAAGACGTAGTGCTGAATTCTCCTTTGGTTAGCAGCGCCTTTGGTAGTGCAGGTTACATGAACGGCCCCGGTAAGGTGAGTCAGCAGGTAACTGAATCTTGTATTTACAACTTTGAAAAGGTAGACGGCGAGGCCGAAGGTCATCCCCTCTACATTTTGAAACAGAAATCAACGGGCCTTTATCTGCAAGATAATGGCGAAGATGGTGAACAGGATGCTGTATACACGGCAGACAAGAGCAAGGCTTTCAAAATGACCCTGCTCAATGCTGAAAAAATGAGCGACGAAAATGCCGATCCTAAAACGCGTACTTCAGCTTTCCCCGGCAAACACATGGACTGGAACAACGCTGCATTCGTGCTTACTCGCGCTGAAAAATGGGCCGAAATTCAGGAAGGCAACGAATACTGCTACTTAGGTTACTACGGTGTTTGCTTCTACAGCCCCTATGTAGACACCAACGTGTGGGAAATCTACGAACTGGTTAAGGTTCAGGGCGAAGAATTGCTCTCGAACTACCTCCAGCTGTATCAGGTAGACGCTACAAACTTCCCCAACGACAAGACTATCCCCGGTTACTTCCAGAAGGCTGCTTACGACAAGGCTTTGGCTGCTTACAACGCTGCCAACGAAGCTTCAACGAAAGAGGTTTCAAACGAAGAAGCTGAACGCCTCTGCAAAGAGTTGAAGGCTGCTTACGAAGAACTCTTGGCTGCTCGTATCCCCCTGAGCGAAGGTTACTACTACATCAACATGCCCAAGAGCGACCGCACCATGACCACCAATACCAAGGTGACCAATGGTAAGAGCGAAGACTTGCTGTGGATGAAGACCGGTTTCCAAATGCCTAACCCCATCGATGCTACGGCTGCTGCCTACATCTGGAAGGTTACGCCCGTAGGTAAGGACTCGTTCACGGTGCAGAACTTCTACAGCAACCAGTACATCAGCAACAAGCGCAGCACGAACTACAAGGTGCCCGGCGACGATGCTGTGGCTTTCTTGGTTCAGAACGAAAGCGCCATCCTCGGTATTGCCAACAAGAGCAATAACAACAAGTCGGCATTCATCTTCTATGCCAACACCCAGGCTTGGAACACGCAGTTCCACGCTAAGCACGACAACCATGGTGTGATGTCTTGGAACGATGTAGACAATGCAAACAACCAGTTCGTGTTCAACCCCGTTCCTCAGGCCGACATCGACAAAATCAAGGCTGAAGTGGCTCAGCAGAAGCTGAACGAAGACTTGAACGCTGTTTACAGCCAGGCTCTTAGCGTTTACTGGAGCGGTATCAAGGTAACCGGTGCTCCCGCTGACGAGGTGTTCACCGACAATGGTGGTTTGGCTGTTCAGTACTTCTCTGAAAGCAAGGATGCTAGTGAAGGTACACTCGAAGCTTTGGGCGACGGTGACTTCGAATCGTACTTCCACTCTAACTGGCACAATGGTACGTTCAATCCCTCTTTGAATAAGTATCACTATGTAGCCGTTGAACTCAGCGAAGCTCTGAGCAAGGGTCTTTCAGTGAAGATGGCTAAGCGTATGAACATGCAGGAATACCCCATGCAGCTCGCTATTTTCGGTGCTAACGAAATGGCCGAAACCGATGCTGACACGAAGTGGGAACTCCTTGGCTTCTCGAACGTAACTTGGGACATCACGAACCCCAATGTCACTAACGAAGCTCAGGCTGCTAAGGCTATCGGTACTGCCGGTATCACCTTCGAAGGTAGCTACAAGTACTTCAAGTTTGCTGCTACGAAAACTGAATACCGCATTGACAACAAGCTGACTGACCGCGGTTACATCGCTTTGAGCGAACTCCAGGTTTACCCCGGTACGGAAGATGCTGAAAACTCTACCATCAAGTTCGTTTCGGCTGAAACGCGCAAGAACATGGAAACTCAGCTGGCCGGTGCCAAGGCTGAACTCGATGCCAAGAAGGCTACGCAGGCTCAGATTGACAACCTCCAGGCTGCCTACGACAAGTTCGTTGAAGAACTCCCCGTTCCCTCACTCTTGACTGACGCTATCGCTGCTGCCAAGAAGGCTAAGAACGACGCTAAGAACGCCGGCTACATCGACGAAGATGGTAGCAAGGGCGTAGGTTACTACAGCATGGACGCTGTTGACGCATTCGACGCTGCCATCGAAGCTGCTGAAGCTTTCGACACGAACGGCAAAACGGCTGCTGAAATCAACGCTGAAGTGAAGAAGGTGAAGGATGCTACCGTAGCATTCCAGAATGGCTTCACGCTCCCCGAAGTTGGTAAGTACTACACGCTCCGCGGTTTCTCGAACAAGGTGAACAACTACACCAGCGACGAGTCTTGGCAGCTCACCTCGTACATGGCTCAGGTTCGCTCAACGGGCAACAGCCTCGAAGGTGGCTTGATGATGACTCGCCCCGACGGTGCTAACACGGTTGAATCATTGAAGAACGACCAGAACGTGGTTGAAATCAACGAGGAACTCGATGCTATGCTCTCTGACACTATCGACGCTACTACGCACTTGAGCTACCTCTGGTACGTAGAAAAGGCTGAAGCCGGTAAACTCACGCTGCGCAACGTAGGTACGGGTATGTACCTTGCTCCTAAGGCAGGTGCTATCGGTCAGTCGGTTGAAGCTGCTGAAATTTCGCTCTCACTCGTTAAGCCCGGTGGCTTCGCTTTGAGCCTCGGCAAGAACGAAAATGGTGCTGAACAGTACTTGAACGCTTTGTCGAACAATGGCCTTACGACTTGGGGCGACAAGGGTGATGCTAACTCACACTGGTTCTTCAAGGGCCTCGATGCTGACGTTGCCACTTCAAGCGCTTACTGGCCTGTTGCTGCCGAGAAATATCAGATTCTGACCTTGCCGTTCGGCGTGGCTGCTCCCAGCATGGGCGAAGAATACGGTGTGGCTTACAAGGTAGTAGGTGTGACCGAAGAGAACAAGCTCGTGCTTGCTCAATATGCTGACGAAAACATCGAAGCCGGTATGCCGTTCATCTACAAGGGCGGTTTGGCTACAAACCTCGACGCTTCAATGTTCGCTGAATTCGAATATGCTGACGGTGAAATTTCTGCTATCGACAATGTGAAGTTCGCTTTCGAAGCTAAGGAAGCTAACGGCTTGGTTGGTCAGCTCTGCGGCTCGAAGAAGGTAGGTGCAGGCTATGCTTACCTCCAGAACGGCAATGCAGTGGCTACTTCGGCTGAAGGTACGAACATCGGTGCCAACAGCGGTTACATCTTTGTTCCCGATACGGCTGACAAGGTAACTGAAGATGCCGGTACTGCAACAATCGACCTCGGCAAGCTCGTTATCAACAGCATCGAACAGAACGACGTTGTTGTTCTTCCCACCACGGTTAACGTTTACAGCTTGAACGGTACGCTCCTCCGCAAGAACGTGAAGGCTACGAACGCTACGCAGGGTCTGCCCGCAGGCATCTACGTGGTAGGTAACCAGAAGGTTCTCGTGAAGTAATCTTTCTTTGATAAATCAGGTTTTCAATAACCTATAAATAATTAAGCCGCCCCACGCGCTCATGTGTGGGGCGGCTTTTTTGTGTTTAAGTGGGGATTTTTTTGAGGGGGGAGGCATTATCGGGCGAAATACATGGGTGAATTATCGGGCGAAACACACGGGCTCAAATCGGGGCGAAACACACGGTATATAACCGGCACTCTATATGTAATAGTCGAGTCCTTTGACGCTGCCGTTTTGCCCATTCTCAGCCCGAAAAACGCGCTTATTTCTCTGCTGGCAGTATAATTGCCCCACGCACAGCAAAAACCGCTTGAAATACGGCAATAAAAGCCCTTTTTTCCCTGCCGGAATAGCCCTTTCATGGAGAAAAATGATTAACTTTGCAAGAGCGAATTTAGGCTACACCTCAGCATTACCCGTGCAAACGCGTTTGCCCCGGTACTGCATTCGGTTAGCACTAACTTTGCGGAAGCGAATTTAGGCTGCACCTCAGCCGAAATTCTGAGAACAACACAAACAGAGAATTATCATACGACCACAAAATGGAAGAAATAGAAAAGCAAGGCGCAACGGAATACAGTGCCAGTAACATTCAAGTGCTCGAAGGACTTGAAGCTGTGCGTAAGCGCCCCGCTATGTATATTGGCGACATCAGCGAAAAGGGTTTGCACCACTTGGTTTACGAAACCGTGGACAACTCTATCGACGAAGCCCTGGCCGGCTATTGCACCCACATTGAAGTGACTATCTGCGAAGATAACTCAATCATTGTGCAGGACAACGGACGCGGTATCCCCGTGGATATGCACCCCAAAGAAGGACGCTCTGCCCTTGAAGTGGTGATGACCGTGCTGCATGCCGGCGGTAAGTTCGACAAAGGTTCGTACAAAGTGTCGGGCGGTTTGCACGGCGTGGGTGTGAGCTGTGTGAATGCCTTGTCGACCAAAATGGTGTCGAAGGTGTTCCGCGATGGTAAAATTTACCGACAGGAATATGCCAAGGGACATCCGCAGGCTCCGGTGGAAGTGGTGGGCGAAACCGACTTGCGCGGTACGTGTCAGCACTTCTGGCCCGATCCGACCATCTTTACCACTACGACTTACAAATATGACATCCTGGCCAACCGTATGCGCGAACTGGCCTTCCTGAACGCAGGTATCACCATTACGCTGACTGACTTGCGCAAGGACGACGAGGGTAATACGCGTCAGGATGTGTTTCACTCGGACCTCGGTCTTCGCGAGTTCGTGCGCTACATTGACTCGTCGCGTACGCACTTGTTCGACGATGTAATTTACATCAACACTGAAAAGAACAACATTCCTATCGAGGTGGCTATCATGTATAACACGTCGTATAGCGAAAACCTCCACTCGTATGTGAACAACATCAACACCATCGAGGGCGGTACGCACCTGGTGGGTTTCCGCTCGGCTGTGACGCGCGTGCTGAAAAAGTATGCTGAGGAAACGGCTGCCAAGCAGCTGGAAAAGGCAAAGGTGGAAATTGCGGGTGAGGACTTCCGCGAGGGTCTGACGGCGGTGATTTCGGTGAAGGTGGCCGAACCGCAGTTCGAAGGACAAACGAAAACGAAGCTGGGCAACAGCGAGGTGGCCGGTGCGGTGAACCAGGCTGTGGGCGAGGCGCTGACTTACTACCTCGAAGAACACCCGAAGGAGGCCAAACTCGTGGTCGACAAGGTGATTCTGGCTGCTACGGCACGTGTGGCTGCCCGCAAGGCGCGCGAAAGCGTGCAGCGCAAGAGTCCGTTCTCGGGCGGTGGTCTGCCGGGTAAACTGTCGGACTGTTCATCGAAGGACCCGTCGATTTGCGAACTCTTCCTGGTCGAGGGTGACTCGGCAGGTGGTTCGGCAAAACAGGGCCGTAGCCGCGCTACGCAGGCGATTCTGCCTTTGAGAGGTAAGATTCTGAACGTGGAAAAAGCTATGTGGCACAAGGCTTTCGAAAGCGACGAGGTGAACAACATTATCCAGGCTCTGGGCATTCGCTTTGGCATGGGTGAGGATTCGAAAGAGGCTAACCTTGACAAACTGCGCTACCACAAGGTGATTATCATGGCCGATGCCGACGTCGACGGTCAGCACATTGCTACGCTGATCATGACGCTCTTCTATCGCTACATGCCGCAGATTATTCAGGATGGCTACCTGTACATTGCCATGCCGCCGCTTTACCGCTGCACCAAGGGCAAAATTCAGGAGTATTGCTACACGGACCGCGACCGACAAATATTTATGGATAAATATGGCGATGGCTCGGAGGACAGCATCAAGACGCAGCGCTACAAAGGTTTGGGCGAAATGAACCCCGAACAGCTGTGGGAAACGACGATGTGCCCCGAAACGCGTATGCTGAAGCAGGTGTCGCTTGAAAATGCAGCCGATGCTGACTATGTGTTTAGCATGCTCATGGGCGACGATGTGGGCCCGCGCCGTGAATTCATCGAAAAGAACGCTATTTACGCCAATATCGACGCGTAACAACTGAACCAAAAAACTGAACAACCGCTTGACTTGCCCGCCCATTGGTTTCGGGGTGGGGTCAGGCGGTTGTTTGTGTTTGCAACGCCACTTTGATTTTCCTTTTTTCCTCAAAAAAATAAAAATTCTTTTCTATGCACCTTACACGCCTGACTTTGCTGTGCAGCTGGCTATGCGGCCTGCTACTGACTGCACAGGAACCTGCCGACTATGTGAACCCCTTTGTCGGCACTACGAATTATGGCACTTGTAACCCCGGGGCGATGTGTCCGAGCGGCATGATGAGTGCTGTGCCGTTTAACGTGATGGGCTCGGACCTGAACACTTACGACAAGGATAAACGCTGGTGGAGTACGCCCTACGAACACACAAATTCGTACTTTACGGGCTATTCGCACGTGAACCTGAGCGGTGTGGGCTGCCCCGACCTGGGGTCGCTGCTGCTCATGCCTACGATGGCTGATACGCTGTGTGTGGACTTTCACCAGTATGGTTCGACTTACACCGACGAGGTGGCTACACCGGGCTACTATGCAAACACGCTGACCAAATATGGCATCCGCACGGAGGTGACGACTACACCGCGCACGTCGGTGGCACGCTTTACCTTTGGCAAGGGACGCAGCCACATTCTGCTGAACCTGGGCGAGGGGCTGACGAACGAAACGGGGGCTACCGTGCGGGTCAG
>FR901698.1:17649-25716 GCA_000437675.1 Prevotella sp. CAG:891 | reverse complement strand
TGCGGTTCAGCGCGCCAAACGAAATTGAAGGCAGCAAACTGCTGGGCACGTTTTGCTACGATGCGCGCCAGGCGGTGTTCCCGATTTACTTTGTGATGCGGGTGGAGCGTGCCGGCACAACTTCGGGCTACTGGAAGTATCAGCGGCCGAAAATGGGCATCGAGGCGCAGTGGGACCCGGATAATGCGCGCTACAAACTGTATACGGCCTACCGCAAGGAAATGAGCGGCGACGATATCGGGGCGTGGTTCAGCTTCGATACGCACGAGGGCGAACAGGTGGTGGTGCGAATGGGGGTGAGCTTTGTGAGCATCGAAAATGCCCGCGAGAACCTGGAGGCGGAACAGCGCGGACGTTCGTTCGACGAGCTGCGCACTGAGGCGCGGAAACGCTGGAACGATGACTTGGGACGTATCCGCGTGGAGGGCGGCAGCGAGGAGCAGCGACGGGTGTTCTACACGGCGCTTTACCACTTGCTGATTCACCCGAATGTGCTGAACGATGTGAACGGACAGTATCCGGCCATGGAGAGCAGCGAAATACGCACGACGAAGGGTAACCGCTACACGGTGTTCAGCCTGTGGGATACGTATCGCAACGTGCATCAGCTGCTGACGCTGGTGTATCCGGAACGGCAGCGCGACATGCTGAACTCGATGCTGGGCATGTACGAGGAGCATGGCTGGCTGCCGAAATGGGAGCTTTACGGGCGCGAAACGTACACGATGGAGGGCGACCCTTCGATTCCGGTGATTGTGGACTCGTGGATGAAGGGATTGCGCCACTTCGATGCGGAGCTGGCTTACGAGGCTATGCGCAAGGGGGCGGTGACGCCGGGCAGTGAGAACAAACTGCGACCGGACAACGACGACTACTTGCGCCTGGGCTACATTCCGCTGCGCTCGCCTTACGATAACTCGGTGAGCCATGCCTTGGAGTATTACATTGCAGACTACGCGCTGAGCCGCATGGCGCAGGCGCTGGGAAAGACGGAGGATGCGCGGCTGTTTGCGAGCCGGGCGCAGGGTTACCGCCACTATTTCAGTCCGGAATATGGCACGTTGCGGCCGTTGCTGCCGAATGGGCAATTTTTGAGTCCGTTTAACCCGCGTCAGGGTGAGAACTTTGAGCCTTGTCCGGGCTTTCATGAGGGTTCGGCGTGGAACTACACCTTTTATGTGCCGCACGACATTCCGGGGCTGGCGCGCCTGATGGGCGGAAAAAAGGCTTTTGTTGGGAAACTGCAACGGGTGTTTGACGAGGGGCTATACGACCCGGCCAACGAGCCTGACATTGCTTACCCTTACTTGTTCTCGTACTTCAAGGGTGAGGAGTGGCGTACGCAGCAGCTGACGCGCAGCCTCCTGGCCAAGCATTTCACGTCGAAACCTAACGGACTGCCGGGCAACGAGGATACGGGCACGATGTCGGCCTGGGCGCTGTTCTCGATGATGGGCTTTTACCCGAATTGTCCGGGCGACCCGACGTACATTCTGACGGCTCCGGTGTTCGACCGCATCGTCATCAGCCTGCAGCCCGGTTACTATGCGCGCCGCGAGCTGGTTATCGAGGCGCCGGGGGCTACGGGCTCGCAGGCCTACATACGCCGGGCCACGCTGGGGGGCAAAAAGCTGAAGGGCTATTTGCTGAACCACGACGACCTGGTGAACGGCGGCACGCTGCGCATTGAATTTGACGCCAAGGCTCAATGAAAAGCGGCTGTTTTCCTGACGATTCCGACGCAACAGGCGGATAGCTGACAGGTATGCAGCAGGGTCCGGCTTGGCTTACACTCAGAGATTTGTAAGCTAAGCCGGACTTTTTTTAGCATAAATCACAGAAAGAGGGGGAAAAGTGTTCCTTATGTATTATTTATTGGCATTATTCGCGGATTTATTTGCGACCGATATTTAAATTCCCTACATTTGTTGCAGAAAATAAACATGGGGAACGCGTTTCCCCGCAAATCCTTAATAAATATGAAGACAAAAGCATTATTACTGGGAGCACTCCTGGCAGGCAGTGCCCTGACAGCTTCAGCACAGAGTGCAGGCGAATTTCGTTTTGGTGTAACCGCTGGTATGAACGTGCCTAAGATTACGGATTTAAACGCTGACTGTCGCATTGGTTTCAATGTAGGTGTACGCGGAGAATATAATTTTACGAACAATGTGTTTGCTGACTTCGGCTTGTCGTTTACGCAGAAGGGTTGCGAATACGAGTACATGGATGACGACGTGGCTAAGGTGAAGATGACCCCCGGCTATTTGGAAATTCCCTTGAACGTGGGTTACCGCTTTAACTTGGGCAACAATGTGTCGATTTTCGGTGCTACGGGTCCTTACTTTGCCTTTGGCGTTTGCGGTAAGACGAAGGTTGAACTTTTAGGCAAGGAAGACAAAGTAGACTTTTTCGATGGTGACAACGGCGCTAACGTGTTTGATGCCGGATGGGGCGTGAAACTGGGCGTTGAAGCTAAGGGCTTCCAAATTGGTTTCGGCTATGAATATGGCTTTACCAAGGTGGTTGACGATACTTCGTGTCACAACTCTAACTTTATGGTGAACGTGGCTTACATGTTCTAAATAATTTTTCATGGTATGAACAGTGTTCTATATTCAGCTTTAATGAACACTGATTGACTCAAGAAGATAAAACTTTTCGATTTTATCAAACAGAAGCCTGTATGCAGTGAGTGCATGCAGGCTTTTTTTGTGTGGAAAGGGGTGCCCACAAAAGAAAATGTAAAAATAATTTTGAACACCTACTTAAAGTTCGCCTTTATCTTCATTTCAAGGCGGAATTAGCGTTTGCGGAACCAACTTTGGTGTTTTTCTGAACGCGCTGATTATCAGCGATTCCGAGATTCTTAAAACTAGCTCGGAACTAATTCAAACTAGCTCGGAACTAATTTCAACGAGCTCGGAACTAATTTCAACAAGCTCGGAACTAATTCGGACAATCGCGGCGTAATTTTTGACGACGGTTCATCGCGGGGTTTAAGCAACGGCGAATTAGGGGAGAAACAAACTGACTATTTAAATATAATTTCACCTACATAGCGGTGTGCTGTTTAACAAAAACAAAAAGAGGCCGCACAGCGCTCTGTGGACCTCTTTTTAGGACAAGAACATAACAATCTTCATATTCTACTTAACTCGATGCAAAGATACGGGCTTTTGAGGGGCATGCAAATACCCAAGAATGGGTAATTGAGGGGGTTGTGGGGCTTTATGGATAGGAAAAAAGAGCCTGACGCTCGTTTTTAGGGGCGTACAGGCTCTTTTATAGAGGTAGATTAGCATTCACCAGCTTCATGGCTCGTGAGGCCTGCTGTGGGCAAAATGCTACAATTTGTAACCTATGGAGATGAGACCGGAGATGTTGCGGCGGCCGGCGGTATTGAACTTGGCCAAACCGAAGTCGGCTTCGATGCCGAGGGTCATGCCCATGGGAAACTGATAGCCTACCATGGCTTGAATGCCGGCGTCGAAACGGTGTGTGCCGGGTTCGTTGAAGGTTTTCTTTTCGTAATAAAAGCGTTCGGCGCCGGGGCGTTCGGTGTCGCCCTTGGTTTTTTGCTTGCCTGTGATGCCGTAGGCCACGTAGGGGCCGGCACTGAACACGACATAGCGCGATTCGCCGGTGCGCAGGTAGTAGGAAAAGAGGAGGGGCAGCTGCAGGTAGTTCTGCGTGGCGGAACGGTTCATAATGCCCATGATGGGTTCGCCGGTTTCTTCGTCGAACAACTGGTTACCTTTTTCGTCGAACACGTAGACTGACTGGTTGGGATCTTTCCAACCTTTGCCGTAAATGGCGAGGCCGGGAGTGAAGGTCCAGTGCTGGTCGAACTCTATTTCATAACCTACACCTACCTTGAAGGCTCCGACGGCTTCGGACGTTCCGTAGTGCGAGGCTAAACCGCCGCCAAACTTGAACTGAAGGTTCTGCGCCGTGGCACAGCCTGCTGCGATGAACAGGCCGAGCATGAGGGTGATGATTCTGTTGCGCATAAATGAATGAAAATGAAGTTGCTGCTGCAAATGGGTGTTGCTGCATTAAACGGTTTCGAAACACGCGGTTGGAAGGGGCTGGCGCTTTAAATTTTATTCCAGCTTTTTAGTCCTGAAAGAACTGTCGCCAGTCGTCCTTGCGGGCTTTGCGGGGCACACCAAAGTCGTCGGCGTCCTTGGCTTTGCGTCCGCCTTTCTGGCCTTTGCGTTCGGCTTTCCATGCGGCTTTGAGGCTGCGCGAATCGGCGGCTTCGGCAAAAGTGCGTCCCTTGCGTTCGCGACGTTCGGCCTTGCGCTCGCCTTTGGCTTTGCCTTCGCCCTTGCGACGGGGGCCGTTGGGCGTTCCGTCTTCGCGGTCGGCACTGTCGACAACGACTTTGCGGTCGCCTACCTTGGCGCGCTTCATTTTGCTGATGACGAGGTCGGCATCTTCTTCGGGAACTTCGAAGAACGAGCAGTTGGTGGTGAGGTCAATACGTCCTATCTCGACCTTGGTGTCGCGTACGTAGCGATTGACAAGGTTGATGATTTCGCGTGCATAGAAATTGTCGCGTTTGCCGAGGTTGATGAACAGGCGCTTGTAGCCTTCTTCGGCCTGGTGCGAACCGCCCTTTTCGCTGCGACGCTCACGACGGGGTTTGTCGGAATCGGCTGCCGAACGGCGGTCGGTGGGCTGCTCAATCTGGGGAGCATCGGCATAGTAGCGCAGGAAGTGGCCGAACTCGCGGCTGACAATGCGCTTGATGAGGTCTTCCTTGGTGAGCCATTCGAGCTTGCGGAAAATTTCGGGCAGGAAGGGGGAAATTTCGGTTTCGTTCACTTCGATGCGCTCAAGTTCGTCCATCACCTTGTAAAGCTGCTTGGTGCAGATTTCCTGGGGCTCGGGCAAAATGCCGGCTTCGAACTTCTTGCCAATGGTTTTTTCGATGATGCGTACCTTGCCTTTTTCGCGCAGGTGGATGATGCTGATGCTGGTGCCGCGCTTACCGGCGCGTCCGGTGCGACCGGAGCGGTGGGTGTAGTTTTCGACGTCGTCGGGGAGTCCGTAGTTAATGACGTGCGTAAGGTCGTCGACATCAAGACCGCGGGCAGCTACGTCGGTAGCTACGAGCAGCTGGGTGTGGTGCTGACGGAACTTTTGCATCGTGAGGTCGCGCTGGGCTTGCGAAAGGTCGCCATGAAGGGCCTCGGCATTGTAGCCGTCGCGAATGAGGAGGTCGGCAATTTCCTGGGTTTCGATACGGGTGCGGCAAAAGATGATGCCGTAAATGCGGGGGAAATAGTCGACAACGCGCTTGAGGGCGGCGTACTTGTCCTTGGCATGGACGAGGTAATAAATATGGTTGACGTTTTCGGCACCTTCGTTGCGCGAACCGACAACGATTTCTTTGTAGTCGGTGAGGTAGCTCTTGGCAATGCGTTCGATTTCCTTGCCCATGGTGGCTGAGAACAGCAGGGTGTTGCGTTCGGCGGGCACGCCGGCCAGAATTTCGTCAATGCTTTCGGTAAAGCCCATGTTGAGCATTTCGTCGGCTTCGTCGAGTACCACGTTTTCAACGGCATCGAGGTGGGCTACACCGCGGTGCATGAGGTCGATAAGGCGACCGGGGGTGGCCACAATGACTTGGGCGCCTTTGCGGAGCGAACGAATTTGGCTTTCGATGCTTGAACCGCCGTAGACGGCAAGCACGTGGAGTCCGTCGATGTAGCGCGAGTAGTCCTTGAGGTCGCCGGCTATTTGCAGACAGAGTTCGCGGGTGGGACTGAGAATTACTGCTTGTGTGGCGCGGTTGGCCGGATCGACTTTCTGCAACACGGGTAGACCGAAAGCGGCGGTTTTGCCGGTTCCGGTTTGTGCCAAAGCTATGACGTCGTTGCCCATTCCGAGCAAATAGGGAATCACTTCCTCCTGTACGGGCATCGGGTGTTCGTAGCCCATCTCGCTGATGGCGCGGCGAATGGGTTCGGCCACACCTAACTCTTCAAATGTTTTCAATGAAATTGGTTTGTTTGATAAAAAAGCTTTGTCATCGCATAGAGTTGATAATAGGGCTCTGAGGCCTTTGCTGCTTACTTACGGGATGATTTTGACAAAGCGGTGCACTATTGCGCGGCAAATTTACAAAAAAAAGCCGAGACTAACTGATAATCACGGCCGGGAGCTTTGAAAAAAGCATGCTGTTTGCTGTTTACGATTTGTTGTGGGCGGTTTTACGGTTGGCTGTTGAATGTTTTACGGTTCAGTGCTTGGCGGCTAACGCTTTGCCAGACGGTAGCGGTTGCCGGGCAGGAGTTTGACGAGGTTGAGGTCTTCGAGGTCGAACAGGAGGTCGGTGAGCTGCGACACGGAGAAATGCGTCTGAAGCGAAAGGTTGTCGACGCTGAGACTGTCGACATCGGTCAGGGCGTCGACGATGGTTTGCTGCTCGGGGGTGAGCAGGGGGAATAGTTCCATTTGCTTGTACCTGGGGGCTTCGGCAGACTGGGCTTTCCAACGGAGCAAACTGAGGATGTCGGCGGCTGAGGTGACGAGGGTGGCTTTGTTGTCGCGAATGAGCTGATTGCAGCCGGCGGAATAACGGTCGGTGATGCGTCCGGGGTAGGCCATGACTTCGCGACCGTAGCTTGCGGCAAGATTGGCGGTAATCAGGGCGCCGCCTTTGTCGGCACTTTCAATGACGAGGGTGGCTGCGGATAGTCCGGCTACAATGCGGTTGCGGCGCACAAAATTGCCTTTATCGGGGACGGTGTGGGTGAAGTATTCGGTGAGCAGTCCGCCGTGTTGTGTCATTTGTTCGGCGGTGTCGCGATGCAGGGTGGGATAAATGCGGTCAAGACCGTGGGCGAGTACAGCGATGGTGTCGAGGTTTCCGGCCAGAGCGGCGCGGTGGGCGTGGATGTCGACGCCATAGGCCAGGCCGCTGACAATGAGTACGTCGGGCAGCAGGCGGGCGAGGTCGGCCAGGAGGTTTTCAATGATTTCTTTGCCGTAGTCGGTGATGTGGCGGGTGCCTACGATGCTGAGTATGTGACGACGGTCGAGCGTTCCGGTGCCGCGGTAAAAAAGATTAAGCGGGGGGTCGCTGACGGTTTCGGCACGGAGCAAACGGGGATACTCGTCGCTACTGAGGGGTATGACGCGGATGTGGTGGGCGGCGCAAAAGGCCAGTTCTGCGTCGATGCGGTCGATGGGGCTGTTGAGTTCTGTGGCTTCGCGGCGCACGCGGGCCCAAAGTTCAGATGCGGGTGCTTCGTCGGCAAAGGCGGCTTCGGCGGTGCCGTAGTATTGCAGCAGGGCACGGGCCTGGGGTTGGGTGAGGCCGGGCATGCGCGACAGGAGCAGCGAGGCGCGGATTTCGTTTTCGGTGGTCATAAGGGATGGTGCAGATTCGGAAAATGGGGGAACTTAGAAGCTGGGTAAATACTTTCTTGTGATTTACAAACAGCTTCTTAAAAGGGAATAGGACTAAAAAAAGATGTCATCAAGTTCGGGACAGGCGCTCAGGCGGCCGTTGACCAGACAGACGGTGGTGACAACGGATTTATGCACCAAACGGTTGTCGGGCAGGCGGTAGAGGTCGTGATAGAACACGTATTTCAGTCCGTCTTTGCGCAGGGCTATTTTCGACACAAAGCTGTCGCCGCTTCGCAGGGGGAGCTTGAATTGCATTTCCATACGGGCCACTACGGCGTCGATGCCGCGGGCGTGAAGGTCGGCAAAACTGACGCCGCGGGAGCGCAGAAACTCATGACGGGTGTGTTCGGTGTAGTGCTGGTAGTTGGCGTTGTTGACAATGCCTTGCAGGTCGCATTCGTAGTCGCGTACTTTAAAGGGGAGTTCAAAAATATATTCCATGGGTGTAATTACTTTTGTGGTTCGGTGGGTGTAGTTGGGGAGATGAATGGATGGTTTACCGGTTGTGCAAAACGCTTGCTTCACCGGCCGCGCAAATAGGCTGTGCCGAAGCGGCAGCGCAAGCAGTCTTTGCGGTCGCAGTAATGCTGGCGCAGACGGATAAGGGCCTGGCTGGTGGTGGGGTGTTGCACGGGGGTG
>FR901698.1:0-17603 GCA_000437675.1 Prevotella sp. CAG:891 | reverse complement strand
AGCAGCGGGTAATGTAGTTGCGTTCGGGGGGCAGGGCTTCGAGCAGGGTAAAGGCGCGTTCGGCCATGTCTTCGTTCATCAGGTGTCGGCCGTAGGCAAAGAGCAGCGGTGCGGCGGTGTTGATGATGAGCAGGTTGAGCGAGGCGGTTTGCAGCGTTTTTGCGCCAAGGGTGCTTTCTTCGCCAAAGGTGTAATGTTGTTGCCAGTAGGGGGTGGCGCTGACGCGGAAAAACTGGCGGAAGGATTTGACGTCGGTGCATTCAAGCAGGCGCGAAAAGTCGGTGCGGCGTTCTACATAGAGTTGCACAAGCTGCGACAGCCTGACGTGGGGAAAATTCTGGGGGCGCAAACGGCCAAACTTCCACGGATTGCCGACGAGGGGCTGCAGGCTGAACTTGTGACGCAGAAAGGCGTATTCATTTTGCAACCGGGTAAAGTAGTCGTCGATGCGGTCGGGGGCAAGGGCTTGGGGGGCGAGCAGTCCGGCTTGTCCCATGAAGAAGGCTTCAACCTGAAAGGCATTGTCGCGGTGCTTGCCAATGGCTTGGGGGTCGATGGTCAGGGCCCATTGTTCAAAGGCTTGTGCGTTGGTTCCGAAGCCAAAGTTTCGGGCAAGGGTTATGAAGAACACGCGTTCCCAGTCGCCATCGGTGAGGCTGAGGTAACGCTGAATGCGCTGTGTTTTTTCTTCGAGTCGTTCAACGGTGAGGCGGTTCATCCAGGCATGTACATGAAGGGGCTCAAGGTGTGGAACGATGCGATAACAGGGGGGATAGGTTTCTTCGTTGGTGAGTTCGTGATAATTGTTCAAAATGTGTTCGGGCACTTTCACGCTGACCTGCGGCAATGTTTTTCCGTCGGCGGTTTGCACTTCGCGGTCTATTTGTCCGACGACGTGGAGTATCACGTTGTTGTAGGCGGCATCGGTTTCGTGGTGATGCCGGTACCAGTCGGAGGCGCGTTCGTGTATTTCGACATTGCCTGCCCATATCACTCCTTCGATGCGTAGTTTGGCGTTGAAGAAGTCGGGTCCTGATTGCTGCATATTGTGTACACCGGGGTCGATAACTTCAATAAGCTGTCCGGTTTGCGTGCAAAGTGTTTCGGGCGGATACAGGCGATGTTGCCAAACGTAATGTAGCAAATATTTCATGGTATTTGTCTTAAAGGTGATGTACTCCCCTGCCCTGCGCCGTGGTTTGTAGGAGTTGAAATTTTGCCTTGGCTTTTGCGGGCTGGGTAATCCAACAAAGGTATGACTTTTTTATGAGGTGGCAAACGGTGGGGGCTTTATTATTTGATTTATTGTTTTGAGAAAGCTCTTTTTCCTTTTACGCTATCCGGAAGTATGGTGAACTACCTCAGCATACCAAAAAAGAAAACAAGCTTTCTTTTTTGCTCTGCATTCGGTTTGCACTAACTTTGCATCCAAAACAAAACAATAGACGAATGAATACAGTTTTTCATTACGATGTCGTGGTAATCGGTGCCGGACACGCCGGATGCGAAGCAGCACACGCTGCGGCTCGCATGGGGGCAAAAACGTGCCTCATTACCATGGATATGAACAAAATAGCTCAAATGAGCTGTAACCCGGCTATCGGCGGTATTGCGAAAGGACAAATCGTGCGCGAAATTGATGCACTGGGTGGACTCACCGGTGTGGTAACGGATGCTACGGCTATTCAGTTCCGTATGCTCAACCGCTCAAAAGGACCGGCTATGTGGAGCCCGCGTGCGCAGTGTGACCGTATGCGCTTCATTCAGGAATGGCGCAAGCACTTGGAGAATACGGATAATTTGCACATTTGGCAGGACGAGGCTACGGAAATCCTTACCGAACAGGGGGCGGCTTGTGGCGTGCGTACCATCTGGGGCGCAGAACTCCGCGCCAAGGCGGTGGTGGTTACGGCGGGTACTTTTCTGCGCGGCTTGATGCACATTGGGCGTAAGCAGGTGCAGGGGGGCCGTTGCGCGGAACCGGCGGCTAACTTCCTGACGGAGTCGATCAATGCGCTGGGCATCCGTTCCGATCGCATGAAAACGGGTACGCCGGTGCGCATCGACAAACGGTCGGTGCATTTGGAGGAAATGGAGGAGCAACCGGGCGAAACGGACTTCCACCGTTTTTCGTTCATCTCGCCCTTGCGTCCTCTACCCCAACTTCCGTGCTGGACGTGCGAAACGAATGCCGAGGTTCACGAAATGCTGCGTAGCGGTTTGGCCGACTCGCCGCTTTACAACGGACAGATTCAGAGCATCGGCCCGCGCTATTGTCCGAGCATCGAAACGAAAATCGTAACGTTCCCCGACCGCGACAGCCATCCGCTGTTTTTGGAACCCGAAGGTTTGGACACGAACGAACTTTACCTGAACGGTTTTTCGTCGAGTTTACCGATGGATGTGCAAATCGAAGCATTGAAGCGCATTCCTTGTTTCCGCGATGTCACGGTGTTCCGTCCGGGCTACGCTATTGAATACGACTTTTTCGACCCTACGCAACTGCACCACTCGCTCGAATCGAAACGGGTGCCGGGTCTTTTCTTTGCCGGACAGGTCAATGGTACCACGGGCTACGAGGAAGCGGCGGGCCAGGGTTTGGTTGCGGGTGTGAATGCAGCTTTGATGGCTGGTGGCGGCACCGACCGTTTTACGCTGCAACGCGACGAGGCTTACATTGGCGTACTCATCGACGATTTGGTGACGAAGGGTGTCGACGAACCTTACCGCATGTTTACGTCGCGTGCCGAATACCGCATTCTGCTTCGTCAGGACAATGCAGACATTCGCCTGACGCCCTACGCTGAACAATTTGGTTTGGCTTCGGCCGAGCGTTTGGAGCGTTTCCATGCCAAGCGCGATAAAATCGGCGAAATCATCGACTTTTGCAAAACGTTTCCCATCAAGGCGCCGCGCATCAATCCGTTTCTGGAGCGTTTGGGCACAACGCCGCTTCATGGTGGTTGCAAGTTGTTCGATTTGATTAACCGTCCGCAAATCACGCTTCAGAATCTGTCGGACGAAATCAAGGCTTTCAGCGAGTTTCTCAACGGCATTTCAGTAGATAAAGCCGAAACCATCGAGGCGGCCGAAATTGAAATGAAGTATCACGGTTACATTGCTCGCGAACGGGCTTTGGCCGACAAGATGCAGCGTTTGGAAAACATCAAGATTGGCGGCTTGTTCAACTACGATGAAATCACGCAACTCAGCACCGAAGCGCGTCAGAAGCTTTCGGCTATCCGTCCCGAAACGTTGGCGCAGGCGAGCCGCATTCCGGGGGTTTCGCCCAGCGACATCAGCGTGCTGTTGGTGATGATGGGGCGTTAAAGTATTACTTGAACCAAACGTACCCAATATGCCTTACCGTGATTCGGCGGGCAACGAAACGTAAAACGGGCGAAACAAACGATTAAATGGCGTTTTTTGTTCGTGTTTCACGTGAAACAAACCACCCTTAAACTCCTAAATATCAGCGATTATATGAATACAAAACTGTTGTTAGACAACTTGAGAAACATTCCCGACTTTCCCAAACCGGGTATCCACTTTAAGGACGTGAGCACACTCTTCAAAAATCCGGAGTGTATTCACGAAATGCTCAACGAACTGGTGCGCCTTTATCAGGACAAGGGCATCACCAAAGTGGTGGGCATCGAAAGCCGGGGATTCGTAATGGGGGCTATGCTGGCCGAAAAACTGAATGCAGGATTTGTCATGGCGCGCAAACCGGGCAAGCTGCCGGCCGAAACGCGCAAGGCTACTTACCTGAAAGAATATGGCTACGACACCATCGAAATTCACACCGATGCCATCAACGAAAACGACGTGGTGCTCATTCACGACGACTTGCTTGCCACAGGTGGATCCATGCAGGCGGCTTACGATTTGGTGCAACATTTCGGACCGAAAAAAACGTACATCAACTTCCTCATCGAACTGCAGATGGAGGGACTCGAAGGACGCAAATTCCTGGGCAAGGATCACGACATAACTACCCTGCTCACCATCACTGAATAGCCCTTCAGCGCATAGCCCGAAAAGTTTCGGCAATGCACTGCGCAACGATTCGAGGCTTTCGGGCAATGGCTGCGGACTCCTATTCCGATGGCCAAAACGCTCACTTTTGTGTGTCAAAAAAAAGCCGGAACGCGCAATGGTTCCGGCTTTTTTTGGGAACTTTGAAGCTATCTAAATGTATGCTGAAAGTATTTTAGGCAGCTTTTAAAATTCTTTTTTCTTCAAACAATCGGGATGCTTTGCGATTTCTCAAAAGGCGCAATACGCAAATACCACTCCATTCTATGATGCACAACAAAGAGGAAATTGAAACCTACCTGAAAGGCATTGTGCTGAACCTGCCCGAAACACCGGGATGCTACCAGTATCTCGATGAAAACGGAAAAGTAATTTATGTGGGTAAGGCCAAAAACCTGAAACGACGCGTCAGTTCGTACTTCAACAAAGAACAGCAAACGCGCAAAACCAAGCTGCTCGTGACGCACATTCGCGACATTCGCTACGTGGTGGTGAAAACGGAAGAAGACGCGCTGCTGCTCGAAAACAACCTGATTAAACGCTACAAACCGCACTACAACGTGCTGCTGAAGGACGATAAAACCTATCCGTCGATTGCCATTACCAACGAGTACTTGCCGCGTATTTTTAAAACGCGCAACCGCACCGCCAAGGGGGCTACGTACTTTGGTCCCTACAGCCATGTGCCCACCATGTATGCCTTGCTCGACCTATGCCAGCAGCTTTACCAACCGCGTCCCTGCCACACCATCATGACGCAGGAGGGGGTGGAATCGGGCAAATACAAAGTGTGTTTGGACTACCACATTCACCGCTGCAAAGCTCCCTGCACGGGTCGGCAGAGCCGCGAGGACTATTTGGCGGCCATTGCCGCATGTCGCGAAATTCTGAAGGGAAACACAGCCGAAGTGGCGCAGAAAATGCGCGAACAGATGATGCAACTGGCCGAAGAATTACGCTTTGAGGAGGCGCAGGAGGTGAAGCAACGCTACGAACTCATCGAGAATTTCCGCGCCAAAAGCGAGGTGGTGTCGGCCGTGCTGCACAACATCGACGTGTTCAACATCGAAACCGACGAGAAACTGGCTTTCATCAACTATCTGCACGTAAAGAATGGCTGCATTAACCAAGCCTTTACCTTTGAGTACAAAAAGCGGCTCGATGAATCGGACGAGGAATTGCTCACCCTGGGCATCATTGAAATGCGCAACCGCTACGGCAGCACCTCGCGCGAAATTGTGGTGCCGTTTCACGTCGACATTCCCGATGAAATGGCCGAACAAACCATTCCGCTGAGGGGCGACAAGAAGAAGCTTCTCGACCTTTCGAAACTGAACGTGAAGCAGTACAAGTTCGACCGTCTGAAGCAGGCTGAAAAGCTCAACCCGGAGCAAAAAACCACACGCCTCATGACGGAAATCAAGAACGACCTGGGCTTGCCGCGACTGCCGATTCACATCGAACTGTTCGACAACTCGAACATCAGCGGCGAGGATGCCGTGGCGGCCTGCGTGGTGTTCGAAAGGCTGAAACCGTGTAAAAAGGAATATCGGAAATACAACATCAAAACCGTGGTGGGGCCCGATGACTACGCCTCGATGAAGGAAGTGGTGATGCGTCGGTATTCGCGGCTGAAGGAGGAGGGGGCTGCCCTGCCCGACCTCATCATTGCCGACGGTGGACGCGGACAAATGGAAATGATTCGCCAGGTGGTCGAGGACGAACTGGGGCTGCACATTCCCATTGCCGGACTGGCCAAGGACGACCGTCACCGCACGCGCGAAATGCTCTACGGATTTCCGCCTGCTACCATCTGCATCAAACCCGACAGCCAGCTGTTTCGCACCCTCACGCAAATGCAGGACGAGGTGCACCGCTTTGCCATACGTTTTCATCGCGACAAGCGGTCGAAACGGCAAACGCAGTCGGAGCTCGACGCCGTGCAGGGCATTGGGCCTACCACCAAGACGCTGCTGCTGAAGGAGCTGAAAAGCGTGAAACGCATTAAAGAGGCCGACCTTGCTGCCTTGCAAAAACTGCTCGGCCCTGTACGGGGCGAAAAAATATACCGCAACTTACACCCCGATGCCGAATAATATTGTAATTTTGTCGTACTTAGAAATCGCTTAACTCCTACGCGGTGCCTCGTTTCTGACACCGAAAGGCACGTGGCGATGAATCAGATTATACACACACTTTTTCATGAGAGCAGTTATTCAACGCGTAAAACACGCCTCGGTGAGCATCGGTGGCACAACGAAATCGGCCATCGGACCGGGATTTTTAATACTTTTGGGCATTGAAAATGCCGATACGCAAGAGGATGCCGACTGGCTGTGCCGCAAAATCAGCGGATTGCGTGTGTTCGACGATGCCGAAGGCGTGATGAACCGCAGCATTACCGATGCGGGCGGCGAGGCTTTGGTGGTAAGTCAGTTCACCCTCATGGCTTCATATAAAAAAGGCAACCGTCCCTCGTACATCCGCGCTGCCGGACACGAGGTGGCCATTCCCCTCTACGAATACTTTTGCCGCGCCCTGAGCGAAGCCGTGGGCAAGCCGGTGCAAACGGGCAAATTTGGCGCAGATATGCAGGTGAGCCTGCTCAACGACGGCCCGGTAACCATTTGCATGGACACAAAAAACAAGGAGTAACGCCCCCTTTGCGGACACTGCTCCCCAACATTCAACATTCAATACATTATGGCCAACCCCATGACCTTAGACGAGGCGCAGCAGCGCGTCGACCAATGGATACGCACCTACGGGGTGCGCTACTTCAGCGAACTGACCAACATGGCCTGCCTCACCGAAGAAGTGGGCGAATTGGCGCGCGTTATGGCGCGGAAATATGGCGACCAATCGTTCAAAAAGGGCGAAACCACCGACCCTTCGGAGGAAATGGCCGATGTGCTGTGGGTGCTCATTTGCCTGGCGAACCAAACGGGTGTGAACCTGACGGAGGCGCTGCAAAAGAGTTTTAAAAAGAAAACCCAACGCGACGCAACACGCCACCTCGACAACCCAAAACTGAAAGGCTGACACCATTTGCCGCCCAAGCAAAAACGGCCTTATTCACCACCTTACTCAAACACTAACAAACCTCAGCGTGCCGCTGTAAAGCCCTGCTCTGCCCCTTGGGCGGAACTGCTGCACAATGGCACCTTATTAAAACAAAACACTATGTCAGACAATCACTGCAACTGCCACGAACATCACGACGAGGCATCACAAAAAAGCATTTACGACCAGGCTTTTGAAAAGTTCAACCTGCAACTGAGCGATGAAAAGGTGAGCGAAGCCGTTCATCGCCTGGTAGCCGAAAACAAGGAAAAATACAACACGCCCGAGGTGAAACGCCAACTGCTCAGCACCGTGGAACTGACCACGCTGAAGGTGACCGACTCGGCCGAAAGTGTACTGAAATTTACGGAAAACGTGAACCGTTTTGCCGACGAACACCCCGAACTGCCCCACTTGGCAACCATTTGTGTATATCCGAACTTTGCCAAGGTGGTGAGCCAGACGCTCGAGGTAGACGGTGTCGAAGTGGCCTGCGTGAGCGGCGGTTTCCCTTCGTCGCAGACGTTTATCGAAATCAAAACTACCGAAACGGCGTTGGCCATTCACGATGGTGCCACCGAAATTGACTGCGTGCTGAGCGTGGGTGCCTTCCTGAGCGGCGACTACGAAACCTGTGCCGATGAAATCGAAGAAATTAAAGCGGCTACCAACAATCATCCGCTCAAGGTGATTCTGGAAACGGGTGCGCTGCAAACGGCCGAAAACATCAAGAAAGCATCGATTCTGTCGATGTATGCCGGTGCCGACTTTATCAAAACGTCGACGGGCAAGGTGGAACCTGCTGCCACACTCGAAGCTGCTTTCGTGATGTGTACGGCCATCAAGGAGTATCACGAACTCACGGGCAACCTCGTGGGCTTTAAGGCCGCAGGCGGCATTAAAAACGTGGACGAAGCGGTGGAATTCTACACCGTGGTACGCGAAATTCTGGGCGAGGACTTCATCAAGCAGGGCCTCTTCCGCATTGGTACGAGCCGCCTGGCCAACTTGCTCGTGAGCGACATTCTGGGCGAGGACGTTAAACCCTTCTAACCCCCTGCCCCAACGGGTACAATGACCACAAAGCGTCATATCCGGCATTTTCGTCCGGATATGACGCTTTTTTTGTGTGTATGAAATAAAAAACGGAGGTGATTCCCCCTCGTATCAAGGGGTAAGGGACTTCGTAAGGGGAATAACAAACAACTTAATAAAGCTAAAAACCCAAAGTTCGCCTTTACCCTCACTGCACCACAAAATCAATGGGCGCGAAACCGACTTTCGCATTTCTCTGAAAACGCTGATTATCAGCAATTCCAAGATTGTTGAAACTAGCTCGGAACTAATTCAAACTAGCTCGGAACTAATTTCAACTGGCTCGGAACTAATTTCAACTGGCGCGGAACTAATTCCGACAATCGCGGAATAATTTTGACGATATGCTATGCCGCACTTCATGCTACGGTATGCCGACACTGTTGAAGCATTCGGTTTTTAACGCTCTTTTAGCTTTGATTGACGTAAACTGTTAACCTTTAGCCATTTCCCCCCCACCCCCATTCACCACAAACAAAAAAAGCGCATATATAAAAATATATGCGCTTTAAATTAAAACCGTATGTTAACTTAAAAAACTATGAAAAATTATCCTTCTGTCGTAGTATGCCTGAAGGCCAACCACATTGCCGCCGCCTACAATTCGCGGTTCACCACATAGTCAATATAGCCCTTTAAGGCCGTTTTCACCGCCTCGTTGTGCCAATGCTTGTTGAGCAGTTCGATGGCTTCGGCATGCAGTTCGGCCATACGCTTTTGCGCATAATCAATGCCTCCTGCCTCGATGGTGTAGGCCACTAATTGCTCCATTTCATCGCGCGTGGCCGAGCCATTCTTCACCTTTTTGGCCCATTCCATCGCCTGCGCATTGTTTGTTTGCGTCACGGCATAAATGGCCGGCAAGGTAAGTTTGCCCTCGTTCATGTCGTTATAGGTGGGTTTGCCAATGTCGGCATTGGGGAAATAATCGAAGATGTCGTCGCGAATTTGGAAACACGTACCGATGATTTCGCCAAAACGGCGTGCATTGGCCACTTGTTCGCTGCTGGCATCCACCGACAGGGCACCGAGTTCGGCACAGGCAGCAAAGAGCGAAGCCGTTTTGTGCTGAATGATGTGAAAGTAAATTTCTTCGGAAATAGCCTCGCCGCGTGCGTGGGCCAACTGGTCGATTTCGCCCTTCGAGAGCGTGGCACCCAGCCGGGCAATAATTTCGACCATGCGGTGATCGGAGGTAAGTGCCGAATGAAGCAGACACACCGAAAGGAGGTAATCGCCCACCAACACAGCCACTTTATTGTCGTAAACGGCATTGACCGAACGCTGCCCGCGACGCTCAGCACTGTCGTCGACTACATCGTCGTGAACGAGCGAAGCTGTGTGAAGCAGTTCGAGCGACACGGCTGAATAAAGTGCCTTCTGCCCTACCCGGCCAAACTCCTTGGCCATGAGCAACACCAAAAGCGGACGCATCATTTTGCCCGAACGACGGCCAACGTAGGCCAATGCCTGACCTAAATATACGTCGTCGGTGGCAAGAGCCGCCTGAAAAAGTGCTTGATATTCTGCCATTTCCGTGGCTACGGGCTGGCGCAAAACGGATAATGTGTCCATATTCAACATTGATGTGGTGCTGCTAAATGCAGACTGCGTGCGAACAATAAAAAAGGGGAGACGATAGGCTCCGAAAAAAAAGAAAATAGTTTACAAATCGGGCAAAATGCAACCGAAAGGCAGCATTCGCTTTATAGCACACAAAATTACGAATAAATCGGCGAGAATAGGCAATTATTGTGTAATTTTGTGTGGAAGTAGGCATTCAAAAGCCATTTAAGGGGCGAAAAATCCCCCTCAGATGGCTATGCGTTGAAGCATGGCCTGCTTTTTGGGCCCACTTTGTGCAAAGTGCGCTGCACTGCGAAGCGGCCTTTCATTTCCTAAAATCATTGAAGTTTTATGCAAACCCTCTATCTGCTCGACGCCTACGCGCTGATTTACCGCGCTTACTATGCCCTGCTCCGTTCGCCCCGCATCAACTCGAAGGGGCAAAACACTTCGGCGGCCTACGGATTTGTCAATACGCTCGACGACGTGATTCGCACCGAAAAGCCCGATTTCATCGGCATTGCCTTCGACCCTAAGGGGGGCACTTTCCGCCACGAGGCTTACCCCGAATACAAGGCTCAACGCGAGGCCACGCCCGAGGACATACGGTGGGCAGTGCCCGTGATTAAGGACATCATCAGAGCATACCGCATTCCCATACTTGAAGTGCCGGGCTTCGAGGCCGACGACGTCATCGGTACGCTGGCACTGAAAGCGGCCGAACAAGGAATCGAGGTGCACATGGTGACACCCGACAAGGACTATGCGCAGCTGGTGCGTCCGGGCGTGTTCATGCGCCGGCCGGGACATGGCGCAGCGGGCATGGAGAAACTGGGCACAGCCGAGGTGTGCGAAAAATACGGCATCGAACATACAGAACAGGTTATCGACCTGCTCGGACTCATGGGCGACACGGCCGACAACGTGCCGGGCTGTCCGGGAGTGGGCGAAAAAACGGCTGCCAAACTCATTGCACAGTTTGGCAGCATCGACCAAATGCTGCTGCGCACCAACGAACTGAAAGGGGCGCTGAAGAAAAAGGTGGAGGAAAATGTGGAACAAATAAAATTCTCGAAATTCCTGGTCACCATCAAAACCGATGTGCCCATCGACCTGAACCTCGACGATTTGAAATGCGCAGAACCCGATCAGGAAAAATTGCGCGAAATTTACGAAACCCTGGAATTTCGCAGCTTCATCCGCAAAATGGAGACGACACAGACCGATGCGTCAAATTCTGTTAACGACCTGGGTCCGCTCTTTGGCCAATTTACGGACGACTTGCAAAGCGGTGTGAAAGAAACGGCTCACAAAAAGCTGAACGACGTGGCTCACTGCTACAAATTCATTGATAATGAAGCAGATGCACAAAAACTTTGTGACGAAATATTGACATTTACCACCGTAAGCTTTGACACCGAAACCACTTCGGTCGATGCCATTGCGGCTCAACTGGTGGGACTCAGCTTTGCCGTCGAGGGGGGAAAGGCATGGTACGTGGCTGTTCCGCGTGAAACAGAGGCGGCCCACCGCATGGTACACATTTTCCGCCCCTTCTACGAAAGCGACACCATCCTGAAGGTGGGGCAAAACATCAAGTACGACCTCACGGTGCTGGCCAACTATGGCATCGACTTGCATTTCCCCATGTTCGACACCATGCTGGCGCATTACTTGGTGCAACCCGAACTGCGACACGGCATGGACTACCTGGCCGAGGTGTACTTGAACTATCAGACCATTCACATCGAAGAACTCATCGGGCCCAAAGGACGCGGACAAAAAAACATGGCCGACCTTCCGCCGCGCGACATCTGCGACTATGCCTGCGAGGATGCCGACGTGACGCTGCAACTCATGGCTCCGCTGAAAAAGGAAATGGAGGATAACGGTCTGACCCGGGTGTTTGAACAAATCGAAATGCCCCTGATGCCTGTGCTGGCGCGCATGGAACGCAACGGGGTGCGACTCGATACGGAACAACTGGCCGAAACGGGACGCAACTTCAACGAACGACTGGCCGAAATCGAAAAGGAGGTGTATGCACTGGCCGGACACGAATTTCTCATTACTTCGCCCCGACAGGTGGGCGAGGTGCTGTTCGATGAGCTGAAACTGAACGAAAAGGCCAAGAAAACTAAAAGCGGACAATACTCGACGGGCGAGGAGGTGCTTGAAGCACTGCGCACGAAGCATCCCATCGTGGGCAAAATATTGGCGCACCGCGCTCTGAAAAAGCTCATCAGCACGTATGTCGATGCGTTGCCCAAACTGATTAACCCGAAAACGGGACGCATTCACACATCGTTCAACCAGGCGGTGACGGCTACGGGCCGCCTTTCGTCGTCGAACCCGAACTTACAGAACATTCCGGTGCGTGGCGAAGATGGTCGCGAAATCCGCAAGGCTTTTGTGCCCGAGGAGGGTTGTGTGTTCTTCTCGGCCGACTATTCGCAAATCGAACTGCGCATCATGGCGCACCTGAGTGAGGACGAGCACTTGGTGCAGGACTTCCGCGAGGGTCGCGACATTCATGCGGCTACGGCGGCGCGTGTGTTTCACAAACCGATTGACGAGGTGACGCGCGACGAACGCCGCAAAGCCAAAACGGCCAACTTCGGCATCATCTACGGCATTTCGGCCTTTGGCCTGGCGGAGCGTATGGAGGTGAGCCGCGCAGAAGCAAAGGAACTGATTACCAACTACTTCAGCACTTACCCCAAGGTGAAGGAGTACATGGAGCAGCGTGTGAACGTGGCGCGCGAAAAGGGCTACATTGTCACCGAATTTGGCCGTCGGCGTTACCTTCCCGACCTTGCTTCGAAGAATGCCGTGGTGCGTGGTTACGCTGAGCGCAATGCGGTGAATGCGCCCATTCAGGGCACTGCTGCCGACATCATCAAAGTGGCCATGATTCGCATCGACCACCGCTTCACGGCCGAAGGCATCCGTGCCAAAATGATTCTTCAAGTACACGACGAATTGAACTTCTCGGTGCCGACCGACGAACTCGACCGCGTGCAGCGCATCGTCATCGAGGAAATGGAAAGTGCCTTCACCATGCGTGTTCCCCTCATCGCCGACTGCGGCACGGGCAACAACTGGCTCGAGGCGCACTAAACCGCAAAACAGGTGTGGCGCGAAAACTATCATATAAATAGGTGTGTCATAATGTACTATAATTGTACAGTTTGATACACCTACTTCTTCCAATAGTGTAATAATATCAATTGAATTTATGGCTAAAGCAAAACCTTTTATCAAATGGGTTGGCGGTAAAACGCAACTCATCGAGCAACTGGACGCACAACTACCAGCTGACTTTGGTAATTGGGAAAATGTGACTTACATAGAACCTTTCATAGGTGGCGGAGCAATGCTCTTTTATTTGTTGCAACGCTATCCAAACATCGAACGTGCAGTAATCAATGATATAAATCCAGACTTGACAACGTGTTATGAAATTGTTCGTGACAAGCCTGAAGAACTCATTGCTTCACTTCAAAGCATACAGGAAACTTACTACGCACTGAAAGCAGAAGAAGCGCGCAAGGATTTTTTTCTAGCTGTTCGCAAGCTGTATAATGAGAAGAATCTTGACCCAATTGAAAATACCACAAAGTTCTTTTTCTTAAACAGAACTTGCTTCAATGGACTGTATCGCGTAAATAAAAAGGGTGAGTTCAATGTTCCTTTTGGAAAATATGCTCAACCACAGATTTGTGACCCCGCCACTATCAGAATGGACAGCGAACTGTTACAGCGAGTTGAGATTTTAACAGGCGATTTCGAAGCTACCCTTGACTATGCACAAGGCCGTACGTTCTTCTATTTCGACCCACCCTATCGTCCGCTAAGTGATACGTCAAGTTTCAACGACTATACGAAAGATTCTTTTAACGACGAGGCTCAAATTCGTCTAAAAAAGTTCTGTGACCGTGTGGATAAAGCGGGTTTCTCGTTCATGCTCAGTAACTCGGATTGTAAAGGCAAAAATGAGAACGACAACTTTTTCGATGTACTGTATTCCGCCTATCAAATTGAAAGAGTTTGGGCAAAGCGAAATGTAAACGCGAATGCGAGTAAACGAGGAAAACTTACAGAAATCCTTGTACACAATCACCTCAAAACCAAGCAAATTCCATCCATTATTTAATACCTTTTAATTATAAAATTCAGCCATGACTGGAGGATTATTTATAGCTCTTTATGATGAAGACTCTTTAAAACTATATCTTGACAAAGGAGTTTACGGTTTTCTGATGAAACCTGTAATGGAAGATAAGCCTTCTGCTAGGAGTCGGCATTATCAAATACTTGCTGACTATGCTTGTAGTCGCGAAGGAACAGACGTATTCTTTTTTCTGAGAAGAATGATTGTATATGGTGGTAAAATATTCGGAAACAAAACAACTGGTTCTTTCTATTTAAATGGATCTACAAGTCCACTAGGCAGAACACATCATGCAGAACTGTTTTGGGACGAATCTGTCCGCGACAAATACAAGGCTACAAGCATTGCAGGAGTTTTTAAAATCCAAAAATATGGTCCAGATAAATCACAACCTTTCATTTTCCAATTTAAAAAAAATGAAAACTCGGGAAAGTACATAACTTCAGATGAACTGTATTTTGAATTGGGTAAATACCCCTATCCTTTGCCTTCAAACAGTATGCAAGGCATGGGATTCTGCACACTGACTCCAGGCGAAGTGAACACATTGAAATCACTGATTAGTCAAAGTAAAGAACGCATTGCTTTTGAAGGAAAAGGAAATGTTGAGAAAAACGGAAAAGAAGTTGCATTCGATAGCGAGAAGGTTTCCTTAAAAGAAGAACTAATCAATGAAGCACAGTTGGAATTTATTATTCTTTCTTCTTTAAAACCTTTCAATGATTTTCTGACAGATGATTATGTACTATGCCGACAAGTACCAATTTCACCTTTTAAACCCAGCGAAATGGACAGAGCTGATATATGCTTATACAGCCTAACCAAACCTATCAAAAATGGAACTATACCCAATGTTATCATTGAATTGAAAAAAGGAACAGCCGGGAAAGCTGCATGTTTGCAAGTGGAACGATATTTGAAATGGATAAAAAATATTACAACGGCTGAAGAATACGCTCAAATACAAGCTTATATCATTGCTCCCAAAATATGTAAAAAAAATAGCACCACAATTTCTACGGAATACAGGGATAAAATTCGCCAATTCTCTATCAGTAAAAACAAGTTTATTACATTAGAATAATAATATGGAAAAGAATTTTGATAAATTTTTGTCGCAATTACAAGAAACAAATCAGACTCTGGATTTTTTCTGCGATTTCGAAAAAATCACACACAATGTTGACAATATCAAGTTAAGCCTGTGTATGCTTAACAGCCTTATCGGCACTAAAGACCTACGTAAAAGCGTTGAAACTATTTGGTTTCGCGATAAAACCGCCTTCAGCATCATGGATATTCTGATAGCCGTACGCAGCGAAGGAAAGAAAAAAATAATTGACTCCAAAGGACAATGCATTGTGTTGGACAGACTGTTCGATAGTGTGGATGGCGTTATTGAATACTTGGAAAATACAGGACTTGCAAATATATTCAAAGATGGAAAAATTAAAGACCTTGTAGATTATGTGTTTGGCATAGAAACCGGACTGGATTCGAACGCTCGCAAAAATCGAAGCGGTCACGTTATGGAAGGAAGGGTTGCCCAAATTTTGAATGAAGCTGGAATAAGCTATCGTCAAGAAGTGTATTCAAACGAATGGAATGCAATAACAGAAGTACTCGGCGATGACAAAAAACGCTTTGACTTTGTAATTGAAACATCAAACAAAACGTACTTGATTGAGGTAAATTTTTATAGTGATGGTGGTAGCAAACTAAATGAAGTCGCTCGCTCCTATTCAGAAATAGCTCCGAAAATCAACTCTGTTTCAGGATTTGAATTTATTTGGATTACTGATGGCATCGGCTGGAAAAAGGCTAAAAACAAACTGCAAGAGGCTTTTAACTTCATTCCAAAAATCTACAATCTTACAAACATTCAAGATTTTCTTAATGAAGTAAAGAAACAATGATTCCTTCATACTACAAGTCGCCGAACAAAGACTTCACTGTCATACAAGGTGATTGTGTTGATACACTTTCAAAATTTCAATTTGGTTTTGACATGGTATTTGCCGACCCACCCTACTTTCTGTCAAGTGGCGGTATCAGTTGTCAAAGCGGAAAAGTGGTATGCGTGAATAAAGGAAACTGGGATAAACCCACAACGCCTGAAGCCATGGATTCCTTTAACCTACGATGGCTGAAAGCTGTACGCAACCACATGAAAGAGAATGCTACAATTTGGATTTCTGGAACTCATCATAATATTTTCAGCGTTCAACAACAACTGCTGAAATTAGGGTTTAAAATTCTAAATGTCATTACTTGGGCCAAAACAAATCCTCCACCAAACATTTCGTGCCGTTACTTTACATTTTCGACTGAGTTTATTATATGGGCTAGGAAGTCGGCTAAAGTGCCTCATTATTTTAACTATCAGTTGATGAAACAGTTGAACGATGACAAGCAAATGACAGATGTGTGGCGGCTTCCGGCCATTGCAAAGTGGGAAAAATCGTGTGGCAAGCACCCTACTCAAAAACCTTTAGGTGTACTGACGCGCTTGCTACAAGCATCTACAAAACCAAACGATTGGGTGCTTGACCCTTTTAGTGGTAGTGGTACCACGGGCATTGCTGCCAACCTATTGGGAAGGAAGTATCTCGGTTTGGAAATAGAAGAAGAATTTCTAGCTATGAGTAAAGCACGACGGGAAGAACTTGAAAATTTACAACTTAAATCACTGTATTTGGAACGGTTGACAAAAGCTAAGGTAATACTACCACCTAATAATGTATTGATTGCAGAAGATGCTGTGAGAGAATACGGCATTCCTTGGCTGTAACATATCACGAAATCAGTATATCGAAAATCGTGACTTTGTGTCAGTAACAAAGCCCTATCTTACTGTTCATAGCCAAAACTTACCACTCTGTATAATAACTTTGGTCGTTGGTATTGCACTCCTCTTCCCACTCCTGCTCAGTAAATTCAGTGTGAAAGCAGTCATCGCTGCAATAGTAGGCTAGCCCCATATCCAAGCAGTAACCCTCGCGCATGAGGTTGCCACATTGCGAACACCGACGGCAGTTTCGGTCAGTGTCCCACCAATAGCTCACAAAGGAGTTCACTATCACGGCAGTGCTCGTGTTTTCGTCCTACTTATCGCAGTAAAAACTGGCAAATTTGTTTAGTTCCACTTCTGTAAATAATTCCTTATCCGTACCGTTTACCTGCTGAGTCAGTCGGCACAAAATGCTTTCTTTTGTCGTCATACTCTCGAATTTTGAACGTAGCTGTTATTAAAAGAACAAATAGGAATAATCAGCCGTAAAGTTATAAATTTCATTCAACATACTTAAGTTTTACAATTTACTCTGAGCCATTTTTTGCACTGAAATATTGCTCAGAGTAAATTAATATCGGAAAAAGATGAATTTCGGGGATTATGAAGGATTAGTAGCAATAGGGTGTGGGGCTGTAGCATTTGGGGGAGGCAAAAAAGTTGCTGCTGCGTACATTTTGATAATCGGTATGAGATAAAAAGTCATATCCCGATTTCATTTTTTTTCGCGTGTGGAAAATGCGCCGGAATGCCCGTAGATAAAGGGCTGAATGCTCATTCGAAGGTGTAGAAAAATTTCGGGGTGCGATATCAGATTCCGAAAAAATTTGGATTTCGGGGTGTGCATGTTGTATCTTTGCATTCGCGAAGTCAGGC
>FR901697.1 GCA_000437675.1 Prevotella sp. CAG:891 | reverse complement strand
CTAAATCTTTAGTTTAGCGGTAGTTCACTAAGAGTTTACCTGTATAAGCCTCGGCAAAAGTGCATAATATCAGTTTCAACATATTATTTTTACACATAACAGAGAAAACAACCCTATGGTTGTGTTTTTCCATTAAAATCATTTATCTTTGTTGGCAAAATGGCGATAAGCCAAATATAATTAGAACAAAGCGAAATACGTCTAAGATGATAAAGGAAACATTATCTTCTGTTCAAAAGGCTGGAACACAAATGAGCCAAGAAGAAAAACCTTGGTTTAATCATTCGCAGATGATAGCCAATATCATGTCCGCAAGAATGAAGGAACTTGGGATGACTCAAAAGATGTTGGCAGAGAAAATGAATTGTACCCAACAGTACATTTCAAAAATCTTAAAAGGGCGTGAGAACCTTTCGCTTGAAGCCATAAGCAAAATAGAGAATGCCTTGGATGTTCATTTCCTGCAAATGGATGAATAGCCATGTTCTTATAAGTGCAACGATAAAAAAGATAAGATATGCCAGTACAAAGTGAAGCTGCCCTCGAAAACGGACTTATAGATACTCTTCAAAAGATGAACTACGAGTATGTTCATATTGAAGAGGGGCAGAACCTGTCTGCCAATTTTAAAAAACAGTTGGAGAAACACAACAAGAAAAAATTGGAAGAACTTGGGCGCACTGAGTTTACGGAGGCTGAGTTTGATAAGATTCTAATCTATCTTGAAGGTGGTACTCGCTTTGAAAAGGCAAAGAAACTGCGTGACCTCTTTCCGCTTGAACTGGAAAGCGGTGAACGCCTGTGGCTGGAGTTCTTGAACCGCACTCACTGGTGTCAAAACGAGTTTCAAGTTTCCAATCAGATTACGGTTGAGGGCAGAAAGAAATGCCGTTACGATGTGACGATACTTGTCAATGGTCTGCCTTTGGTTCAAATAGAACTAAAGCGCAGAGGTGTGGAACTGAAACAAGCATACAACCAGATACAACGCTATCACAAGACTTCTTTCCATGGACTGTTTGATTACATCCAGTTGTTTGTCATATCCAATGGTGTAAACACGCGCTATTTTGCAAATAATCCGAATAGTGGCTATAAATTCACATTCAACTGGACAGATGCCGCCAATGTGCCTTTCAACGACTTGGAGAAGTTTGCCACAGTGTTCTTCGACAAGTGTACGTTGGGCAAGATTATTGGCAAATACATTGTATTGCACGAGGGGGACAAATGTCTGATGGTGCTTCGCCCTTACCAGTTCTATGCCGTGGAGAAGATTCTCGACCGTGTGGAAAACTCTAATGATAACGGCTATATCTGGCATACAACAGGAGCAGGCAAAACCTTGACTTCTTTCAAGGCAGCCCAACTTGTATCGGAGTTGGACGATGTGGATAAGGTGATGTTTGTGGTTGACCGCCACGACCTTGACACACAGACGCAAGCCGAATATGAAGCTTTTGAACCTGGTGCCGTTGACAGTACCGACAACACAGACGAATTGGTGAAGCGTCTGCACAGCAATTCAAAGATTATCATAACAACCATACAGAAACTTAATGCCGCTGTCAGCAAGCAGTGGTATAGCAGTCGTATTGAGGAAATACGCCATTCTCGCATCGTGATGATTTTCGATGAATGTCATCGAAGTCATTTCGGAGAATGTCACAAGAATATCGTGAAATTCTTCGACAACACGCAGATATTCGGCTTTACAGGCACACCTATCTTTGTTGAGAATGCGGTGGACGGACATACCACAAAGGAAATCTTTGGTAACTGTCTTCACAAATACTTGATAAAGGATGCCATTGCCGATGAAAACGTGCTTGGTTTCCTTGTGGAGTATTACCACGGCAATGAGGATGTGGATAATGCCGACCAAGACCGCATGACTGAGATAGCAAAATTTATCCTTAATAATTTCAATAAGTCAACATTCGATGGAGAGTTTGACGCATTGTTTGCCGTGCAGTCAGTGCCGATGCTAATCCGTTACTACAAGATATTCAAGAGCCTCAATCCAAAGATTAGGATTGGAGCAGTCTTTACATATGCTGCCAACAGTAGTCAAGACGATGAGCAGACAGGTATGAACACTGGTGGGTTTGCAAGCGAAAGTACAGGCGAGGCAGACGAACTGCAAGCCATCATGGATGACTATAATAATATGTATGGAACAAGTTTTACCACAGAAAACTTCCGTGCATATTACGATGACATCAACCTACGCATGAAGAAAAAGAAGGCGGACATGAAGCCTCTTGACCTCTGCTTGGTTGTCGGTATGTTCCTTACAGGCTTTGATAGCAAGAAACTCAACACGCTCTATGTTGACAAAAACATGGAGTATCACGGTTTGCTACAAGCATTCAGCCGCACCAACCGTGTGTTGAATGAGAAGAAGCGTTTCGGTAAGGTGGTTTGCTTCCGTGACTTGAAAAGCAAGGTGGACGAGTCTATCAAACTTTTCAGCAACAGCAATAATCTTGAAGATATTGTGCGCCCACCATTTGATGATATCAAAACCCACTATCAAGAGCTGACAAAGAACTTCTTGGAGCATTATCCAGAACCGCACTATGTGGACTATTTGCAGAGTGAGAACGACAAGAAGCAGTTTATCCTCGCTTTCCGTGACATTATCAAGAAGCACGCTGAAATACAGGTGTATGACGAATTTGAGGTGGATGCTCCAGACCTCGGAATGACCGAACAGCAGTTTATGGACTTCCGTAGCAAGTATCTTGATATATACGATTCGTTTGCTGTGCAAAACAAAGAGCAACCAGCGACATACCAAGTACTAGAGGACAATCCCAGCATGGTTGGTGAGCCAGACCCTTTTGAAGAAGCCGCAACTGGTATGGGCGATATTGATTTCTGCTTGGAACTTCTGCATAGCGACATCATCAATGTTGCCTATATCTTGGAGTTGATTGCTGACCTCAATCCTTATAGCGAGGACTACGAAGAGAGGCGTAAGCACATTATCGACACAATGATTAAGGATGTTGAACTTCGCAGCAAGGCAAAACTCATTGACGGATTTATCCAGAGGAATGTGGATGATGACCGTGACAATTTCATGGCTCGCAAACAAAAGGCTGATGGTACAAGCGACCTTGAAGAACGGTTGAACAACTACATCGTCACCGAACGCAACAATGCAGTCAATACGCTTGCAAAGGAAGAGGATTTGGATGCTTCCGTGCTCAATCATTACCTCTCTGAATATGACTACTTGCAAAAGGAACAGCCAGAAATCATACAAGAGGCATTGAAAGAGAAACACTTGGGACTGATAAAAAAACGCAAGGCTTTGACAAGAATACTCGATAAATTACGTTCTATTATAAGAACATTCAGTTGGGAATAGAATGATTAAAATAATAGATACATTAGAACTTACGCCTGATGGTGTAAGATTAGGAGGCACCTCAAAAGTTCATCTGCGACAAGGTGAACTTGATGGTGCTTGTGCAGTATATTCTCTAATGATGTATTTGATTATATTGCGCATATTTACATACAAACAGGTGACAGAAGGAAATAATATTAAGCGTTCCACTTCAAAGGGACGTATTATTAGAAATTTTCTTGAAAGGCAAGATGGACTTATCAGAAAAGGGCTTGGTTTTGCCGATGATATAAAAGATGGACTGCAATTTTCTGCAAAAAGTATTGTCGATTGCAATTATATTGCAAGCCGACAAGAAACAATAGAAACATTAAAAAGATGCATTGATGACAACAAACCGTTAATGATAGGGGTTGATTATAATAAAGTTGACGGACACGCTTTGTTAGCAATAGGATATGAAACCCGAAATGATAAAATAAAAAAAATTTTTTGTTTAGACCCAGGAAGTGACATTACCCCAGTTTCTTATTGGAATGCTGTCATTTCTATTGATGAACATTCAAATACGAAATACCGTGATTCATATTTCACGGCAAATGGAAACGTCAATAAAGTTACATTGGCTGATGCCATAAAAATAGAAAAAAGAAAATAAACGATATGAGCGAAGAATTACAACAGAAACTCCGTGACCAACTTTGGGAAGTCGCAAACAAACTGCGTGGTAATATGTCGGCAAGTGACTTCATGTATTTCACCCTTGGCTTTATCTTCTACAAGTATTTGTCGGAGAAGATAGAGAAACACGCCAACGACGCATTGGTCGACGACGAGGTGACGTTCAAGGAGTTGTGGGCTATGGAGAAGGACGAAGACGTAGAGGCGTTGCAGGAAGAGGTAAAGACTGAATGTCTGGAAAACATCGGCTACTTCATTGAACCAAACTTCCTGTTCTCGTCTGTCATCGAGAGCATTAAGAGAAAGGAGAACATTCTGCCGATGCTCGAACGCTCATTGAAGCGTATTGAGGACAGTACCCTCGGACAGGACAGCGAAGAAGACTTTGGAGGTCTATTCTCTGACATTGACCTTGCTTCACCCAAGTTGGGCAAGACCGCCGATGACAAGAATTCTTTGGTCAGCAATGTTCTTCTTGCACTTGATGATATTGACTTTGGTGTAGAAGCATCGCAAGAGATAGATATTCTAGGTGATGCCTATGAGTATATGATTAGCCAATTTGCCGCTGGTGCTGGCAAGAAAGCTGGTGAGTTCTACACTCCTCAGGAAGTAAGCCGTATCTTGGCAGAAATCGTAACCATCGGTCACGCTCGTCTGCGCAATGTCTATGACCCTACTTGTGGTAGTGGTTCGCTGTTGCTCCGTGCAGCAAGCATAGGTCATGCAAACGAGATTTTCGGACAGGAGAAAAACCCCACGACCTACAACTTGGCTCGCATGAACATGCTTCTGCATGGTATTAAGTTCAGCAATTTCCGCATTGAGAATGGTGACACACTTGAAGCGGATGCTTTTGGCGATACACAGTTTGACGCTGTGGTAGCAAATCCTCCTTTCTCAGCCGAATGGAGTGCTGCCGATAAGTTCAACAACGATGATCGTTTCAGCAAGGCAGGACGTTTGGCACCACGCAAGACAGCCGATTATGCCTTTATTCTCCACATGATTTACCACCTCAATGAAGGTGGCACCATGGCTTGTGTCGCTCCTCATGGCGTGTTGTTCCGTGGTAATGCCGAGGGCGTTATCCGCCGTTTCCTCATTGAAAAAAAGAACTATGTGGATGCCATCATCGGTCTGCCTGCCAATATCTTCTATGGCACGAGCATCCCTACCTGTATCTTGGTGTTCAAGAAATGCCGTAAGGAGGATGACAACATTCTGTTCATTGATGCCAGCAAGGAGTTTGAAAAGGTAAAGACCCAGAACAAACTCCGTCCGCAGCATATCAAGAAGATTGTTGATACCTATCGTGAGCGCAAGGAGATAGAAAAGTACAGCCATCTCGCCACGCTGCAAGAAGTGGCTGAAAACGACTACAATCTCAACATTCCTCGTTACGTTGATACTTTCGAAGAAGAAGAACCTATCGACATCCATGCTGTCATGAAAGAAATCAAGGAGCTGGAAGCCAAACGTGCTGACCTTGACAAGGAGATTGAGGGCTATCTGAAAGAGTTGGGATTGGTAGAATAATTTTGCCACAAGTTGTGGCAGATTTGAAAAAGTATAGAATATGGCAGAAAATATGACCTTGGCAAGCAACAGCGACTTCAAGAGTTGGGTGTCGCAATTGAAGCATGATATACGCAGCGCGCAAATCAAGGCGGCAATTAAGGTGAACACCGAATTGCTCCGCCTTTATTGGCATATGGGCGCAGACATTTGCAAGAAGCAGAAATCTGCGTCTTGGGGCGATGGATGGCTTAAAGAACTGAGCCGTGAACTTATGGCTGAGTTCCCAAATATGAAAGGCTTGTCTCACAGGAATCTGCAATACATTAGGCAATGGTATCTCTTTTATAATCAACGAAATACAATTGTGCAACAAGTTGTTGCACAATTAGGCGATGATAAAGAACAACAACCTGTTACCCAAATCAGCGAGGAGGTTTTCTTTTCCGTTCCTTGGGGGCATCATCTGTATATCATATCGCAATGCAAGGATGTTGACCGTGCCGTGTTCTACTTGAAAAAGACTGTTGAAAATGGTTGGAGCCGTGCGGTACTTCTAAATTTCCTTGATACCAATCTGTATGAGCGACAGGGAAAGGCTGTGAATAATTTCACAAGACTGCTGGCTAATCCTCAAAGCGAATTGGCTGCTCAAACATTGAAAGACCCTTATAATTTCGACTTCCTCACACTTGATGGTGAATACCGAGAGCGTGAGTTGGAACAGGGACTTACCCAAAACGTCACTCGATTCTTGCTTGAACTGGGCACTGGATTTGCTTTTGTCGGGAGTCAAGTGCCACTACAAGTAGGTGAAGACACTGTATATCCTGACTTGCTTTTCTATCACTTGGAGTTGCGCTGCTATGTGGTTGTGGAACTGAAAGTGACAAAGTTCAAAGGTGAGCACTTGGGACAATTAGGTATGTATGTGAGTGCTATCAATCATATCAAGAAGAAGCCAACTGACAATCCTACCATAGGTTTGCTTATTTGCAAAACGAAGAACAACGTGATGGCGCAATATGCCCTTGAATCTACAAATCAACCAATTGGTATCTCTGAATATCAACTCTCGAAGCTCATGCCTGAGAATATACAAAGCCAGTTGCCTACTATTGAGGATATAGAAGCAACGCTTTCTGATATAAAGGATACCAAAGAATGAGGTTGTAATGTGATGGTCAAACTAAAATTAAGGATTAAAAATGACAACGACAATAAATAACGAACATAAGAAACTCAATGTCCCAAATCTCAGATTCCCGGAGTTTCAGGGGGAGTGGGAGAAGTTTACATTTGATGAAATAGCACAATATAAGAAAGGT
>FR901696.1 GCA_000437675.1 Prevotella sp. CAG:891 | reverse complement strand
GCATTACTCATGGCTCTGCTACCGCCCCTGTTAGCGGGTCAGGCATGGAGCGTATGGACTTACCGCGCCCTGGTATTCCTGGTTGTATCGTGTCCGTGCGCCCTGGTAGTCAGCGTTCCCCTCAGCTACTATCGTGGCATTGGCGTAGCATCGCGCTTCGGCCTGCTGTTCAAGGGCGGTAACTACCTCGATGCCGTAAGCCGCTTGCAAGCAGTGGCCTTCGACAAAACGGGCACACTCACCACGGGCCAGTTTGCACTCACAGCCATCGAACGGAATGCCAACGCACCACACACGCTTTCCGACTCCGAATTGCTGCGCATGGTGGCTGCCGTCGAACGATTCAGCACGCACCCACTGGCCAAAGCCCTGGTCAGTGCTGCCGGAAAGGATGCGCTGCCGCAGGCCGACAACGTGAGCGAAACACCCGGCGGCGGACTCTGTGGCGAGGTAAACGGCCATCGCATCTGTGTGGGCAAAGCCGAATGGTTACAGCAGCAAGGCATTGCACTGACAACCTCAACCGTATCAACCGTGGGTACCACAGCTGTGCTGTGTGCCATCGACGGCACCTACACTGCCACCCTGCGCCTTGCCGACCAACCGCGCCCCACTGCAGCCGAAACCATCCGTTTGCTCAAGCAAATGGGCATTCGCATCA
>FR901695.1:14512-16557 GCA_000437675.1 Prevotella sp. CAG:891 | reverse complement strand
TCGGTCTGCTTTACCCTGGGCTGAGATACCCTTTCCCTTACAGGGCACCGCGGCTTCAAAACCCTTGAATCGTGACGGGGTATAGCGTTATCTAAACAGGGCGTCGCGGTTTAAAACCTCCGAATAAGAATGTGACAGCGCTATCATTGTGATAACCTACTTCACACGGATGTATGATTTACTCTAAGTAGGTGTAGCCGTAAAGGCCAGAGCGGTAATTGGAGATGAACTCCTTGCCTTCCTCATTGGTGATGCGTCCCTCTTTTACAGCGCGGCTTACCCACGATTCCAAGCGGCGTACGAGGCGTTTGGGGTCGTATTGCACATATTCCAACACATCGGCCACGGTTTCGCCGTCGATGGTTTTGTCGATGCTATAGCCGTCTTCATCTACGGTGACGTGTACGGCATTGGTGTCGCCGAAGAGGTTGTGCATATTGCCCAAGATTTCCTGATAAGCACCTACGAGGAATACACCGATGTAATAATGTTCGCCATAGTTGATGGCATGCAACGGCAAATAGGACGTTTGCTGGTTGTAATTTACATAGGCCGAGATTTTACCGTCGGAGTCGCAGGTAATGTCCTGCAGGGTGGCAGAGCGCGTGGGCTTTTCGTCCAAACGCTGGATAGGCATGATGGGGAAAAGCTGGTCGATGCCCCAGGAGTCGGGCAGGGATTGGAAGAGCGAGAAGTTGCAGAAATACTTGTCGGCCATCATCTTGTCGAGCGTGCGCAATTCATCGGGCACGTGCTTTTGGTGATGAACGAGTTCGCTGATTTCGTGCGAGATGCTCCAATACAAGCTCTCGATTTGTGCACGCGTCTTCAAGTCGATAATGCCGTGGCGGAAAAGGTCGAGCGCTTCGTCGCGAATGTCCTGCGCGTCGTGCCAGTCCTCGAGCATGGAGCGGGTGGAGAGTTTATCCCAGATTTCTGTCAGGTCGTGAACGAGCTGGTGATCTTGCTCGGAGGGGTGGAAATTCTCGTCCATGTGCGGCATGCTTACATTTTCAAGCACGTCGACAATGAGTACGGAGTGGTGGGCAGTGAGCGAACGGCCACCCTCGGTAATGAGGTTCGGGTGCGGAATGTTGTTTTTGTTGGCTGCATCGACAAAAGTGTAGACGCAGTCGTTGACGTATTCCTGAATAGAGTAGTTGACCGAACTTTCCGAATTGCTGGAACGTGTGCCGTCGTAGTCAACCCCTAAGCCGCCACCGCAGTCGACAAACTCGATGTTGAAACCGAGCGAATGCAGCTGCACGTAGAACTGAGCAGCCTCGCGCAGTGCCGTAGAGATGCGGCGGATTTTGGTGATTTGCGAACCGATGTGGAAGTGAATGAGCTTCAAGCAGTCGTGCATGCCCATTTCGTTGAGCTTTTGCAGGGCTTGCAGCAGTTCGGACGAGTTCAAACCAAACTTTGAAGCATCGCCGCCACTTTCCTGCCATTTGCCTGTGCCTGAAGCCGCCAGCTTGATGCGGATACCCAGGTTTGGGCGTACACCCAACTTTTCGGCCGTGCGGGCAATGGTGATGAGTTCGGGCATCTTTTCGATGACGAGGAACACACGTTTACCCATTTTTTGTGCCAGCAATGCCAGTTCGATGAAGTTTTGGTCCTTGTGACCGTTGCAAATAATCAGGCTGTCAGAGTCCATGTTCGTGGCCAGCACGGCATGTAACTCAGGTTTGGAACCCGCTTCGAGTCCGAGGTTGTATTTTTTACCGTGGCTGATAATTTCCTCAACTACCGGACGCATCTGGTTGACCTTGATGGGGTAGATGATAAAGTGTTCAGCTTTGAATTCGTATTCTTCGGCAGCGCGTGCAAAGCACTCCGAGGTTTTTTCGATACGGTTGTCCAATATGTCGGGAAATCGGAGCAGCACCGGCGCGGTGATGTCGCGCGAGTTGAGTTCGTCGACCACTTCTTTCAAGTCGACGCGAACCCCATCCTTGCGAGGTGAAACGTAAGCGTGTCCTTTTTCGTTGATGCCGAAATAGTTGACGCCCCAACCCTTGATGTTGTAGAGCTCTTCC
>FR901695.1:0-14485 GCA_000437675.1 Prevotella sp. CAG:891 | reverse complement strand
TAGAGCTCTTCCGAGTCCTCAATTCTCCATTTTCGCATAGTTGTCAGAAGAAATTATTTTAGATTGAATATCGTCAACGACAATCGAAATTTTATCGAAAGAATCGAGCACGTTGACATCTATAATATGTTGCGCTTGCCGGTAGTAGGGTTCGCGCAGTTGCAGTTGTTCGTTGATGAAATCACGCAGTTCAGCCTCCGACTTGCCTTTGAGCAATGGTCGTTCGCCCCGGCTGATGTTCAGGTGCTGAATAATGGTATCGGTTGAGGCATTGAGGTAGAATGTCTGCCCGGTGTGGTTCATGTAGTCCATGTTGTCGAAGAAGCACGGTGTGCCTCCGCCGCACGAAAGCACAATGTTTTCGAACTCAGCCACTTCGCGCAGCATGCGGCGTTCCAGGTCGCGAAAGCGCTCCTCGCCCTCGTTGGCAAAAATGTCGGCTACACGGGTGTGAAACCTTTCCTCGATATACCAGTCGAGATCGTAGAACGTAAGTCCCAGCCGTTTGGCAAGCGCACGTCCGACCGTGGTTTTTCCCACACACATATAGCCTATCAGTATGATACTTTGCACGTTGATGATGAATTAGCAAGTGAAGTTATGCGGTGGGCCGAAACCGAGAAGTTCAGCCCGCCGTTTGTTGCAGTGCAGCAGTTTTACGCCTTTTTCGCAGCGGTTTTGCGTTTGCGTACAGGCTTTTTGCTGTCCTCCTCCATGATGCGTTTGCAATCTTCGAGCGAAAGGTTAGCCGCATTTTCAGCCTCCTTGGCCGGAATTTTGTAATTCTTCTTTTTGTAGGCAATATACGGGCCCCAACGTCCCATTTTGACTTCCAGTCCGGGTTCCTCGTCAAAGGTTTTGAGCAGACTTTTGGCATCAGCCTCGCGCTTCATCTGTACCAGTTCGATGGCACGTTCCAGCGAAATCGTCATCGGGTCCTCGTCCTTCGGAATGGACACATAGAGTTTGTTCATTTGCACATACGGACCGAAGCGACCCGAGTTCGCCTTCAGCATAACCCCTTCAAATTCGCCCAATTCGCGCGGCAACTTAAAGAGTTCGAGCGCTTCGTCGAGCGTAATGGTTTCGATGCTCTGACCCGCTTTCAAGTTGGCAAAGGTAGGCTTTTCCTCGCTGCCCGATTCGCCCTTTTGTGCGACCGGTCCGAAACGGCCGATTTTTACACTTACGGGTTTGCCCGATTGCGGATCGATGCCCAATTCGCGTTCACCGACACGGTGTTCCGTTTTTTCGTTCATCGTGCGTTCAACCTGCGGTTCGAAGTCGCGATAGAAAGTGCTGATGAGGTTGGTCCAGTTTTTATGACCTTCGGCCACTTCGTCGAATTCCTTTTCGACGTTTGCCGTAAAGTTATAATCCATGATGTCCGGGAAATACTCCATGAGGAAATCATTGACAACGAGGCCAATGTCCGTCGGGATGAGTTTACCCTTGTCGCTACCTACGTTTTCAGTCAGCGTTTCCTCGGTGATCTGTCCGTCGGGTAGAAGCGAAAGCTGAATGAATGCGCGCGGTGTGCCTTCCTTTTCACCCTTAACCACATATTCGCGCTGCTGGATGGTAGAGATGGTCGGCGCATAGGTAGACGGACGGCCAATACCCAGTTCTTCGAGTTTGTGTACGAGCGAAGGTTCCGTATAACGCGGCGGCTGCTGCGTAAATCGCTGCTGCGCCGTGATGTTGTGCTTCTCGAGCTGCTGTCCTTCGTTCATGGGCGGCAGTAAGTTGGCATCGTCTGCCTGCTGCACTTCGTCGTCGCCCAGACTTTCGCGGTAAACGCGCATGAAACCGTCGAAGCGAACTACCTGGCCTGTTGCCTGGAAGTATTCCGGACGGTTATTGATAGCAATATTCACCGTTGTACGCTCCAGTTGTGCATCTGCCATCTGGCTGGCGATGGTACGTTTCCAAATCAGTTCGTACAGACGCTTTTCCTGCGGTGTACCTTCAACGTGCTGACGTGCCATGTCGGTAGGTCGGATGGCCTCGTGCGCCTCCTGCGCCCCTTTCGAGTGCGTGTGGTAGGTGCGACGCTTGTGATATTCCGCCCCCATAAGTTGTTCGATGACCGGTCCGCAACTGTTGAGGCAGAGGTCTGACAGGTTCATCGAGTCAGTACGCATATAAGTAATGAGTCCCGATTCGTAGAGCGTTTGCGCCACGCGCATGGTCATGCTCACCGGGAAACCCAGTTTGCGGGCAGCCTCCTGTTGCAGCGTCGAAGTGGTAAACGGAGCAGCCGGAGTGCGCTTGGTGGGGCGCGTCGTGATGCTGTCGATATTGAACGCAGCATCGCGGCAGTAGGTCAGGAACTCTTCAGCTTCGTCTTTGGTAGCAAAGCGTTTGTTGAGTTCCGCTTTGAGCAACACCGTTTGTCCGTTGCCCGCCGGCACGTTGAAGTTGGCCGTGACACGGTATGATGCTTCGGGGATAAACTTTTGAATTTCGCGTTCGCGTTCCACAATCAGACGTACAGCCACACTCTGCACACGTCCTGCCGAAAGGCTGGGACGCACGCGTCGCCAAAGTACCGGCGAGAGCTTAAAGCCCACCAGACGGTCGAGTACGCGGCGTGCCTGCTGGGCATCAACCAGGTTCAGGTCGATGTGGCGCGGATGTTCGATAGCCGAGAGAATAGCCGGTTTCGTAATTTCGTGAAATACGATACGGCGCGTTTCCTTCGGATCGAGTCCGAGCACCTCGGCCAGGTGCCAGGCGATGGCTTCTCCCTCGCGGTCCTCATCGGATGCCAGCCAAACAGCCTCCGAAGCTTTAGCTTGTGCGCGTAAATCGCTGACTACATGCCGTTTGTCGGCAGGTATTTCGTATTGCGGTTCAAACGTCTCAAGGTCCACGCCAAAGTTTTTCTTCTTCAAATCGCGAATGTGGCCAAGGCTCGACATAACCTTAAAGTCAGGTCCTAAAAATTTTTCAATGGTCTTTGCCTTAGCGGGCGACTCAACGATTACTAAGTTCTTTTGCATAGCGTTATTTTATTTATGGTGCAAAAGTAGAAAAAAAAAACGGGAAAGGGTGTGTATCATGCCCTTTGCTATGAAAATAGATACGCAACTCATGATTTTGAAGAGCTACTTGGCACTCTAAGAGGTGATTGAAGGTGTTTTCAAGGCCAAAGTGTGACTTTTTTCCAAAGAGCTGCGGCAACAGTGTGGGCGAGGGTGGGGGATGGATGAAACCTGTAGCAGGGTTTGTCTGAAACTCATAATCTGTTCTGTTCGCAACCCATTGCCGGATTATTCAGCAACTATTTGGCGAGAGCAAATAAAAACAGCGCATGGCGAGCTGAACAGCATTTAACCGAACAGCTGACCATGCGCTGGTGTGTGATAAATGGGTATTTAGCGAATGTTATATCCTAAATTCCTACAGACGGCTGCTTATTTCAGCACGCCAAGTTCTTTGCCCACCTTGATGAAGGCAGCGATACACTTGTCGAGGTGTTCGCGTTCGTGGCCGGCAGAAATCTGCACGCGGATACGAGCCTGATCCTTCGGCACAACGGGGTAGTAGAAACCGGTAACGTAGATACCTTCTTCCTGCATCTTCTGGGCATAAACCTGCGAAAGCTTGGCATCGTAAAGCATTACGGCGCAGATAGCGCTCTGCGTCGGTTTGATGTCAAAGCCGGCAGCCATCATCTTGTCGCGGAAGTAGTTTACATTGTCAACGAGTTTGTCGTGGAGTTCGTTGCTTTCCTTCAGGATGTTGAAGGTTTCGATGGCAGCACCAACGATGGCGGGAGCTACAGAGTTAGAGAAGAGGTAGGGACGTGAACGCTGACGGAGCATGTCGATAATTTCCTTGCGGCCCGTGGTGAAACCACCCATGGCACCACCGAAAGCCTTACCGAGCGTACCCGTGTAAATGTCGACGCGGCCGTAAGTGTTGAAGAATTCGCTCACACCGTGACCCGTTGCACCAACGACACCGGCAGAGTGGCTTTCGTCGACCATTACCAATGCGTCGTACTTTTCAGCCAAGTCGCAAATCTTGTCCATCGGAGCTACGTTGCCGTCCATTGAGAATACACCATCGGTTACGATGATGCGGAAACGCTGTTCCTGAGCAGCCTGTAGCTGACGTTCCAAGTCTTCCATGTCGGCATTGGCATAGCGGTAGCGTTTAGCTTTGCAAAGGCGCACACCGTCGATGATTGAAGCGTGGTTCAATGCGTCCGAGATGATGGCATCGTCAGCCGTGAGCAAGGGTTCGAACACACCACCGTTAGCGTCGAAGCATGCAGCGTAAAGAATGGTATCTTCTGTTTTGAAGTAGTCAGAGATAGCAGCTTCGAGTTGTTTGTGGGCGTCTTGCGAACCGCAGATAAAGCGTACGCTCGACATACCGTAGCCGCGGCGGTCCATCATGTCCTTAGCGGCCTGGATGAGGCGCGGATGATTTGAAAGACCGAGGTAGTTGTTGGCGCAGAAGTTCAGCACTTCCTGACCTTTTACTTGGATAGCTGCCTTCTGAGGGCCTTCGATGAGGCGTTCTTCCTTATAAAGACCTGCCTCTTTGATACCTGCCAATTCTTTTTGTAGATGTTCTTGGAATTTTCCGTACATGGATGTAAGATTTTATAATTTAGTATTATATGTTACGCGTTATCAGCGTGCGCTTCGGGCCAGTCCTTGAATGGGCAGGTTCGGAGTGCGGAGTTGTAGTAACGGCGTTGGCCCGTCACTTCAGGGCCCAGAAAATCGGGGTGTTCGAAACTTTCATCGGCGTGCGACAGTTCTACCTCGGCCACAACAAGACCTTCGTTGTCGCCAAAGAACTCGTCGACCTCGAACGTATGCTTACCGGCCGGAACGAGCCAGCGCACCTTATCGATGATGCCGGGTTGGCAAAGGCGCAACAGCGAAAGAGCTTCGTCGACCGTGATTTCTTTTTCAAATTCGTAGCGCGAAAGTCCGTTATCGGTCGAAGGGCCTTTGATGGTTAAATATCCCTTTTCGCCGCGCAGTCTCACCCGCACGGTGCGTCCGCGGTCGCTGCAGATGTATCCCTGCACAATGCGGCTGTGTGAAACGGCTTTCGATTTGTAGTCGCCGCGAACTAAAAATTTACGTTCAATTTCGACAGACACGATGAATGTATTGAATTAGTTTATAAAGTAGTAAGCCAGCAGAGCCAGCACCATGAGCAGAATCAAAGCCATAAAGATGCCATTGATTACGCGGTTAGCCTGGCGAGCCTGTTGGGCATCGCGGATACTTTTTTTCAGATTACGTTGTTGATGTTTATTCATGGTCGATTCAGATTATCGGGTTAGACTATTCTGTTTCGTTCTCAGAGAATTCCATCAGGTAAGCCTTGATAAAGCCATCGATTTTACCATCCATCACGCCACCCACATCGCTTGTTTGGAATCCTGTGCGGTGGTCTTTGACGCGTCGGTCGTCAAACACATAGCTTCTGATTTGGCTTCCCCATTCAATTTTCTTTTTGCCCGCCTCGATTTTAGCCTGTGCCGCCTTACGTTTTTGCAGGGCGCGGTCGTAGAGTTGCGAACGCAGTAAGCGCATGGCGTTTTCGCGGTTTTCGAGCTGTTTACGGCTTTCGGTGTTTTCAATCAGGATTTCTTCCTCCTCGCCCGTGTCAGGGTCTTTGTACTGGTAGCGCAGACGCACACCCGTTTCCACCTTGTTCACGTTCTGACCGCCGGCACCACCCGAGCGGAAAAGGTCCCACGAAATTTTCGACGGGTCGACATATACCTCGATGGTATCGTCAACCAGCGGTGTAACGAATACCGAAGCAAACGACGTCATGCGTTTACCCTGCGCATTGTAGGGCGACACGCGCACCAAGCGGTGTACGCCGTTTTCGCTCTTTAGGTAGCCGTAAGCATCGTCGCCTTCAATTTCCATCGTTACGGTTTTGATGCCCGCTTCGTCGCCATCCTGCAAGTGCGAGATGGTGCAACGGTAGCCGTGAGCTTCGGCATAGCGCATATACATACGCATCAGCATCGAAGCCCAGTCCTGACTTTCTGTACCGCCGGCACCCGAATTGATTTTCAGCACACAGTCCATCGAGTCCTCTTCCTGTCTCAGCATGTTGCGCAGTTCCAGTTCCTCGATAGCTTCGATGGTGCATGCATAGTTTTCGTCCACTTCTTCTTCGGTAACCATTTCGTCCTTATAGAAGTCGAAAGCCAGTGCCAGTTCGTCAACCAGCAGTTTCACATGCTTGTAACCTTCGATCCACTTTTCAATGCCTTTTACCTTTTTCATTTGCTCTTCGGCCCGTTTGGCATCGTCCCAGAAACCAGGGTCCTGGGTTCGGAGTTGTTCTTCCTGCAGCTCCATGGTTTTAGCTTCAATGTCTAAGTAGCGGTAAAGGGCTTCGGTGCGCTCCTGCGCATCTTTCAGTTGGTCGGAAGTTATCATCAGCGGTTTGGAATGAGTTTCAGTGTATAGTTATTATTATATATAATAGGGAGATAGGCTAAGCAGATGCAACGCAAGCATGTGGCAATCTATCGCTAAACTAAATATTTAGGTATACCCCATGCAAATTCCAAAACAATCTGCATCTGCTTACCAGCATATAAACTAAGCCTGCTGAGCCTGTTGTGCTTCGGCATCAGCATACATTTTGTCAATTTCGGCAGCATAGTGTTCATATACCACGCGGCGGCGCACCTTCAGCGTATTCGTCAGTTCGCCATTCTGCATGGTAAAGGGGTTCGGCAACAAAAGGAAACGTTTGATTTTTTCGTAGTTAGCCAAATCCTGCTGTAAGGTTTCGATACGTTCGGTATAGAGTTTCAGTACCTTGGGGTGTCGGCAAAGGTCCTCGTGGTCCGAATATTCAATGCCGTTGTCGCGTGCAAAATCCTCAAGTACCTTGAAGTCGGGCACAATCAGCGCACTGACAAATTTACGTTCGTCAGCCACCACGACAGCCTGATCGAACAAGCGGTCGAGCACCAGTTTCGATTCAATCATCTGCGGAGCAATGTATTTGCCGTTCGAAGTTTTGAACAAATCCTTGATACGTTCGCGCAAGAAGAGTTCACCGTCCTTCATATAGCCCGAATCGCCCGTATGGAACCAGCCCTCCTCGTCGATAGCAGCTTGCGTCTCCTTTTCTTTGCGGTAATAGCCCGGCGTAATGGTCTTACCTCTCAGCAGTACCTCATTGTTTTCGCCGAATTTTATTTCGATGCCGTCTACCAGTCGGCCCACCGAACCCAGCGTAATGGGTTTGCCGGCCACGTCGCACGACACCGTAGCCATGCTTTCCGTCAGTCCGTAGCCACACGTCATGTTCAGTCCGGCAGCATGTACAAACTTTTCCACCTCGGGCGAGATAGCCGCACCCGCAGTCGGGAAGAAGTTGGCACGTTCCAATCCCAGTGTCTTGCGCAGTACGCGAATAATGGTTTTATCGTAGAGTTGGTATTGCAGTTTTAGTCCGAGCGGAGCCGTTTTGCCTTTCGATTTATAGTTCACCCAGTAGCGGCTGCCCACTTCCAGCGCTTCGCGAATGAGTTTACGCTCCATGAACGAGCCATGCTCCATTTTGTCGAGCACCGCCTGATACACCTTTTCCCAGAAGCGGGGTACCGACGTCATACACGTGGGGTGTACTTCCTGCATTGAACGCTGCACATCGGCCGGGCGCAGGTTAATATATTGCTGCACACCCTCGGCCATACCCAGGTAACACCAGGCACGTTCAAACACATGCGTAAAGGGCAGGAAGTTCAAAAATACATCCTCCTCGCTCAGGTTCAGCACCATGTCGTTCACGCGCAATCCCTCGCGATACTGGCTGTAGGTCAGCATCACGCCCTTGCTTTGTCCCGTAGTGCCGCTTGTGTACAGAATGTTGCACAAATCGTCGTACGAAGCCTCGGCCTGTCGGCGTTCGTATTCAGCTTCGAGGTCCGAAGTGTCGCCGGCCAGTTGTTCTTTCAGAAAGTCATCGAGATACACCGACAAGTGGTCTTTTTCGTTTTTCACCACCTTCGGGTCGAATATAATGATACGTTCCAGCGTTTGTGCCACCTGCATCACGCCGAACGCCGTGTCATACTGTTGTTGTTCGCCTACGAAGAGAAAACGGATGTCAGCATCGTTAATCATGTAGGTAATTTGCGAGCCACTGCTGGTGGCATAAAAGGGGATGGTCACCGCGCGAATGCCGTAGGCGCCGAAATCCACGAAGTGAGTTTCGGGTTTGTTTTGTGAAAAAACGGCAATGTTTTCCTGAACCTTCACGCCCAAGCGCAGCAGAGCCAGCGACGTTTGCTTCACCTTTTCGGCAAAGCTGTTCCATGAAATGGGTATCCACTGATTCTTGTCGTAGTCGCGATAGTTGAGTGCTGTACGTTCGCCATATTTCTTGGCCTGTTCAAGGACCAACTTCGATAAGTGACAGTTATTAAGCATAGAGTGGCAAGTTTTAGTTGCTTGAATGGTTAGCCATCCGCTCTGCGGGCAATGCCTGTTGGCCGGTGGCCGTGGGTGTTGAAGTAATTGTTGTTTCGCCTCGCTCTATGCCTTTGGTCAACAAGGGGCGACAGCTGAATATCAACAGTCTACTCTCAAACGGTGCTGCACGTGTCAAGCCTGCCAAGTAGCAAGACTTGCAGTTCCTGTGCGTGCCGCTTGGGCTATGCCTACGACATAGCGCAAGGCAAAGTTATTGATTTTTGTCGAATGCTACACGCGAAAAAGGATTTTTTTATAACTTCGCATAGCGAAAACGCCCTTTATGGTTTTGTTTTATTTAGGTTCATTTCTTTTTTTCAAATCACAATGACAATACTTGCATTCACCCTTATTTTGCTTTTGGCCGCCTATTGTGCCGGTCTGCTGGGTTCGCTCACCGGTTTGGGTGGCGGTGTCGTAGTCATTCCCGTGCTGACGCTGGGTTTTGGCATAGATTTTCATTATGCCATCGGGGCCGCGCTTGTAGCTTCCATAGCCACTTCGAGTGGTTCGGGTTCTGCTTATGTCAAGGAGGGCATCACAAACATTCGTTTGGGCATGTTTCTCGAAATAGCCACCACCATAGGTGCCGTTTGTGGTGCAGCGGTAGCTATTTATCTCAACAACAATGTCATTGCCGTCATTTATGGTTGCGTGTTGCTGCTCACCGCAGCCATGCAGCAGCGTCGCAAGTCCGACCACGAAGGGGTTCAGGGCAGCGAAATGGCGCGCCGGCTCAAACTGTTCGGTTCCTGGCCGCAAAAGGACGGCACGGTTAAGTCCTACGAACTACGCAACGTAGGCGGTGGTTTTGGCGTCATGTACATTGCCGGTGTGCTCAGTGGCATATTGGGCATTGGTTCGGGCGTATTGAAAGTGTTGGCCATGGATGGGCTGATGAAGGTGCCCTTCAAGGTGAGCACCACCACGTCCAACTTCATGATGGGCGTCACGGCCTGTGCCTCGGCCGTTATTTATGTGCAGCGCGGCATTATCGAACCCGGCATAGCCTGTCCGGTCATGATTGGCGTGTTGCTGGGTGCGCTCACCGGAGCGCGTCTGCTCAAGAGCATGAATGTCAGCGTGCTACGCCAAATATTCTGTGTGGCCATCACCCTGGTAGCCATCAACATGATTTGGCAGGGTCTGGCCGGTCAATATTAAAATCGTGGTAAGTAGATGTTGAACACTTTTCAATGCATTGTATCATGAACATTCAAATTCTCATTGCGCGAACCCTGCGCTGGGGTGTGGGCATCGCCTGCTTAATTGGTTTGGTAGGTGGCATACTTTATCTTGTTCATCACGGTTCCGAACCGTTCGACCCATCTGTATATCGTAAATTCAGTTATTCCTCTCATCATGCGCCCGAACTCACCACACTCGGCGGTATATTAAGTGGTTTTTCTCGTTTCACGCCGGTGGGTTGGATTCAAACGGGTGTGTTGGTGCTCATTCTCACGCCCATTTTGCGTGTAGCGCTTTCGCTCATCGACTTTTTAAAGGAGCGCGACTGGCTTTATGCCTTTATTACGGCTGTGGTTTTGGCGGTCATCCTTATCAACTCTTTCGAGGGAATGAAGTAAAATGTATAAGGTAAGTTTGCCTGCGCTTCGGCCTATCCAAAGAAAAATCAAGCTTTTTCTTTGGTTATGCACTCAGCTTGCACTACCTTTGCATTAGCCAAGTTAGATGTAGCGGTACGGGCAAACTAAAAAACACGTATTTCAAGCCTCTGTATAAGGTTTACATTAACTGCGCTAAATCGAATCTTATTTTTAACAACCTCGATAATGAAGAATATTCTGGTTATTGGAGCTACAGGCCAAATTGGTTCTGAGCTGACAATGAAGTTGCGCGGTATTTACGGCAACGACCATGTAGTTTGCGGTTACATCCCCAGTGCTCAACCCCAAGGCGAACTGCTCGAAAGCGGTCCGAGCGAAATCTGCGACGTAACGAACGGTGAACAAATCGCCGAAGTTGTGAAGAAGCACAACATCGACGCTATCTACAACCTCGCTGCCCTGCTGAGCGTTGTAGCCGAAGGTCGTCCTCAGTTGGCATGGAAAATCGGTATCGACGGTCTTTGGAACGTACTCGAAGTGGCTCGCGAACACAACTGCTCGGTGTTCACGCCCAGTTCTATCGGTTCGTTCGGTCCCGAAACGCCTCCCAACCACGTGCCGCAGGACACCATTCAGCGTCCGCGCACCATCTACGGTGTTTCGAAGGTAACCACCGAGTTGCTCTCCGACTACTATTTCCGTAAGTATGGTGTCGACACCCGTGCCGTTCGCTTCCCCGGTCTTATCTCTTACGTAACTCCTCCGGGCGGTGGCACCACCGACTATGCTTGCGACATCTATTACAGCGCTGTTCGCGGCGAAAAGTTCGTTTGCCCCATCAGCAAGGGCACTTACATGGACATGATGTACATGCCCGATGCCCTTCGTGCTGCCGTTGAACTTATGGAAGCCGACCCTGCCCGCCTCATTCACCGCAATGCGTTCAACATTGCAGCCATGAGCTTCGATCCCGAAGGTGTGCTCGCTGCCATCCGCAAGTATGTGCCCAACTTCGAAATGGAGTACAAGGTTGAGCCACTCAAGCAGGCCAACGCTGACTCTTGGCCCAACAGCCTCGACGACATCTGCGCTCGTCAGGAATGGGACTGGGCTCCTCAGTACGACCTCGACGCCATGACGGTAGATATGCTCGCCAAATTGCGCGAAAAACTCCTTAAATAAGCAGTCTTTCTGTTTTTCTTGAAGCAGACACTGTGGTTTCCATGCCGCAGTGTCTGCTTTTTTTGTTTGTATGTGGCTGTTGATAATGAGTGATATTTTTCAAAGCCATGCTTGCACCGCAGTGGCGTGTGTAAGACAAATGTTAATAGCTTCCTGCTTCAAGCTGTGAAATTAAATTAAAGATTAGACCCACATATTTCTTTCGTATGCAGAGTGCTTAGACATGGGTTCGTACATCGTCAGAATTCCTTCCGAGTTCGTGCAAATTAGTTCCGAGTTCGTGCAAATTAGTTCCGAGCTAGTGCAAATTAGTTCCGACCTAGTTGAAATTAGTTCCGAGACTTTTTCAACAAGCTTGGAATAAATGATAATCAGCACTTTCAGAAATGCCACTACCTTGGTTTCCGGCCCACCTTTTTCGCCCCATATTCAGCGTTGAGGCCGGTAGTTGCGTTTTAGCTTTGTTTAGAAAGGTGTTAAATCCGTTTCGCACAGCACAAGTGTTGATAGCCGCAGCCTTTCCTGATTATTTTTTATCCCAAACAGCCACTCTCTCTTCCATACCAATGCGACAGTCCTTCTTTTTCCGCTTAGGCTGCGTTGTATCCTCCATAAATTGCATGGAATTTCTTAAAACAATTTAAAAATTCGCCTTCGCTATTGCTACTTTGCTAAATGCTTAATATATTTGCAATGTTTTCCAATGGAAAATAAAATAAACCTCGATAAACAAAGGGGTTTTGAGTAAATCTGACAAATAAAAAAATGAATATATGAAGCATTTGATTGTAGGTGGAGTAGCAGGCGGTGCCACCGCTGCCGCTCGTTTGCGCCGACTGACCGAAAACGACGAAATTATCCTGTTTGAAAAAGGAGAGTATATTTCCTATGCCAACTGTGGCCTACCTTATTATATAGGTGGCACCATCGCCGAACGCGAAAAACTGCTGGTGCAAACCGCCGAAGGCTTTTCACGCCGATTGAATGTGGACGTTCGTACCTCGCAGGAAGTGGTAAGCATCGACCGCAAGGCCAAAACCGTTGAAGTGCGTAAAGCTGATGGTACCAGCTACACCGAAACCTACGACAAACTGCTCCTTTCGCCCGGAGCATCGCCCGTCAAGCCGCCTCTGCCCGGCATCGACAGCGAAGGCATTTTTACGTTGCGCAATGTCAACGACACCGACCGCATCAAGGCCTATCTGACGCAGCACACCGTGAAGCGTGCCCTCATTATTGGTGGTGGTTTCATCGGATTGGAAATGGCCGAAAATCTGGTTGAGGCCGGAGCCGAGGTGGGCATTGTCGAGATGGCCGATCAGGTAATGGCTCCCATCGACTATTCCATGGCCTCGCTCGTGCATGAACATTTGTTGCAAAAGCACGTGCGCCTCTATCTGAAACAAGCAGTTTCCGCTTTCCAATCCACCCCCACGGGCATTCAGGTGCAGTTCGCTTCGGGCAAGAGTGTTGAGGCCGACCTTGTTATTCTCAGCATCGGCGTACGCGCCAACACCCGTCTGGCCGAAGAGGCAGGACTTGAATTGGGCGAGATGCGCGGAATCAAGGTCAACGAATACCTGCAAACCTCCGATCCCGACATTTATGCCGTGGGCGATGCCATCGAATATCCCCATCCCCTCACCGGTAAACCCTGGCTCAACTTCCTTGCCGGACCTGCCAACCGCCAGGCGCGTTTGGTGGCCGACAACATGGTGCTGGGCAACAGTCGCTCATACGAAGGCGCCATCGGCACTTCCGTAGCCAAGGTGTTCGACCTCACCGTAGCCGCCACCGGTTTGCCTGCCAAGCGGCTTAAGCAGTGGGACATTGATTATCAGAGCATAACGATTCACCCCAACGACCATGCCGGCTACTATCCTGGTGCCATCCCTCTTACGCTCAAACTCGTGTTTTCGCCCACTGACGGCCGCATCTTTGGTGCACAGATTGTGGGACGCAGCGGAGTCGACAAACGCATCGACGAAATAGCCCTGGCCATCAAACATCATGACACCATCTACGACCTCATGGCCCTGGAACAGGCCTATGCGCCTCCCTTCTCGTCGGCCAAGGACCCCGTGGCCATGGCAGCCTATGTGGCCGAAAACGTGTTGACCCACCGCATGCAGCCGCTTTACTGGCGCGAGTTGCGCGATGCCGACCCCTCGGTTGTCACCCTGCTCGATGTCCGCACTGAGCTGGAGTTCGGGTTGGGTTCTCTGCCCGGTGCCGTGAATATTCCGCTCGACGACCTTCGCAACCGTTTGGACGAACTTCCCGCCGATAAACCCATCTTTGTGTTCTGCGGTGTAGGTTTGCGCGGTTATTTGGCCTCCAACATTTTGCAGCTCAACGGTTTCACCGATGTGCGCAACCTTGTCGGCGGACTGAAAGTCTACAAGGCAGCCACTGCCACGTTGCCCGAACCCGTCCCCTTTGCCTCCTGTGCGCCGGCAGCGAAGTCCGAACAGCCCACTCCGGTGGTTCAGACGCAGCCCGTTGCAGTCCCCGCATCGCTCCGTCTCGATGCCTGCGGACTTTCCTGTCCGGGACCAATCATGAAACTCAAAAACAAACTCGACAGCATGGAGCCCGGTCAAAGTCTTGAAGTCATAGCTTCCGATCCCGGTTTCCCCCGCGATGCTGAGTCATGGTGCGAAACCACGGGCAATACTTTCGTGTCGCATACCGAACAGAACGGCCGTTACTGCGTTTGCGTTACCAAGGGCACTCCTGCCGTAGCTCCGCAGTCAGCCACTGCCACTCCGGCACTTCCGCCGCGCGACGGCAAAACTTTCATCATGTTCAGCGACGACCTCGACAAAGCCCTGGCCACCTTCGTGCTGGCCAACGGTGCTGCTGCCACGGGCAAAAAAGTAACCATTTTCTTTACCTTCTGGGGGCTGAATGTCATTAAGAAACAAAGCAAACCCAAGGTCCACAAGGACATCTTTGCCAAAATGTTTGGCATGATGATGCCTGGCGACTCTACGGCACTGAAGCTTTCGAAAATGAACATGGGCGGAATGGGACGACGCATGATGCGCTACATCATGAACCGCAAAGGCATCGACTCGCTCGAATCGCTCCGCCAGCAGGCCATCGACAATGGCGTAGAGTTCATTGCCTGTCAAATGTCGATGGACGTGATGGGCGTAAGTCGCGACGAATTGCTCGACAATGTAACGATTGGCGGTGTGGCCACCTATATGAACCGTGCTGAACAGGCAGGTGTCAATCTGT
>FR901694.1 GCA_000437675.1 Prevotella sp. CAG:891 | reverse complement strand
AAATCTTCGTCAGAAAAGTTTAGACGACTTCTATACTCTTTACCCGAGCAAAGTTACGAATTTTCAAAAGAATTTCGCAACTATCTGCCCGTTTTTTACCTTTTATAGCTATTTCTTTTATTTTGTCTGTTTTTTCTCACCCCTACTTCTCATAAAAATACTGTAACTTCGCAGTCTAAAAAAACTTTACTTACTATTATGTATTATGTATCGAAAAGGCTGGAAATTGCCTTTGCTCACAAACTGACGCTTAACTACGAAAGTAAATGCCGACAACTTCACGGACATAATGGCATTGTCACCATTTTTTGTTGCAGCGAAGAATTGGACGAAAACGGCATGGTGGTTGACTTCACACACATCAAACAGACCATTACCGAGAAGTTAGATCACCAATACATCAACGACTTGATCAACTTTAACCCCACAGCCGAAAATCTGGCGTTTTGGATTGCCCAACAAATTCCGCATTGCTACAAAGTAATCTTTCAGGAATCTGAAGGCAATCAGGCTTGTTACGTCAAACCGGGATTTGAAAACCTATCCAATCCGTTTTAATTAAAAACGCCCTTCAAACTTACCCGTCCACGGCTTGCCTTCACAAGACTGTACCTATAAGACTTCGCACAACATTTGGTCTTTTCACCCTAAGCCCAACCATTTCACTGCAACAAACATCATGCGAATCAACGAAATATTCTATTCACTTCAAGGCGAAGGCTTCTTCACCGGAACACCTGCTGTTTTCATCCGTTTTTCGGGCTGCAATCTGCAATGCGATTTTTGCGACACAACGCACCAATCATTTACTGATATGAGCGAAGATGAAATTGTGCAGCAAGCAGCCAATTATGCGGGCCGACATGTGGTAATCACGGGCGGCGAACCTTCCTTACAGCTCACAGCATCGCTTGTCGACAAACTACATGCAGCAGGCAAGTTCGTTGCCATTGAAACCAATGGTACGCATCCCCTACCCCACAACATCGACTGGATTACGCTTTCGCCCAAGGATGCCTATGTAGCACATGGTGCAAAAATAGTCCTTTCCCGATGCCACGAAATCAAGTTAGTTTACGATGGCCGACCACTCCCCAGCTATCCGCAAATCGAAGTATCACATCGTTTCCTGCAACCATGCGACACAGGGAATGCAGAAAAGAACCGACAAATCCTTGCCGAAACCATCGACTACTGTATGCAACACCCCGAATGGCGTCTGTCACTTCAAACACACAAGTTGACTAACATTCGCTAAATCGGCATCAAACCACAGCTTTCTGCGAGAAATAACCGAAAATGCATTTTTTTTAAAAAAAATCTGCTGAAAAATTTGGAGGATTAGAAAAAAGAGCATACCTTTGCACTCGCAAATCAGAAATGAGGCGCAAACCTAATAAATAAGGTTGCCGAAATAGCTCAGTTGGTAGAGCAATTCATTCGTAATGAATAGGTCGCCGGTTCGAGTCCGGCTTTCGGCTCTTTTCATTTAGACAACTTTGTGAAACAAGCTTTGAGCATTATTTGTTCTGAGCTTGTTTTTTTGTAATCTTCCCATGCGTCAAAATGCTACTGATAGCAACTCCGCTACCTATTGTATAGGTACGGCCATTATAAAGACAAACTGTATTTATTGACGTACTAGCCTCCCTACCCCACGAATCATCACCTCAAAATACGCGAGATTAAAAAGCATTTCCCCACTTCTTTCAGCTCATAGCGGCTTTAACAAAAAACTTAATAAGCGTAAAAATCAACCCCTCAAGTTTTCCTTCATTGTTGAGCGAAATCAACATACACAAAACCGAGTTCTGCGTTTTTATGAAAACGCTGATTATCAGTAGTTCCAAATTTGTATAAACTAGAGCGGAACTAATTCAAACTGGCTCGGAACTA
>FR901693.1 GCA_000437675.1 Prevotella sp. CAG:891 | reverse complement strand
AGCGTTCTTTGACATGGTGTTACAACAGAAAGTAAGTCAGGTAGACCTGTCTGAAACCCGGGATGCGTTGTTGAGTTTTACCACATGCTTTTGCAACTAAGCTATTGAATGACATAAAAAAAGAGAACCTTCGATTTACCATGGGGGTATAACGAATGTCCTCACCTTTTTTTTAGATCCATAGAGTCATAGCCTAATGAAAGGCGGTGACTTTTTACTTGAGTGAAATTAAAATTTCTTTTTCGATTTCAGTTACTTGCAGTTTGTCTTCACGAAGCAACCAGCCGATAGCTAAATACAAGTCCTTATCGGCACGTACTTTGATTGCTTTTTTAAGTTCTTTACTTGAGAGTTCACCTTTTTGGTTCAAAGCATCCCAAATTTTTCCGGCTAATTCGCCGGCTTTTTCTTCGAACATAGTTAGTTTGTATTAGTTAGTCAAATTAGTTAGATGTATAATCTCTAAACATTTGCAAAGATACATATTTTTTTGATAAGTAAGGCTCGTTTCTTGCTGTATTTCAATGTATTCCATTTAAAATCCGGCATGTAAGTCTTTTTTATGGCGGAGTTCTTCAATAATTCAAGTAAAAATTACTATTTTTGCTTATAGCAAAGTATTTTGCTTTGGGTGTATCAAGGCTTTTCTCGCTTGGTGTTCAGTGCTTACAATCTGTGGTTTTTACACCATGAACATTTAGGCGTGTAGAATAAAAGTTTTTGATTCGTAGTATCATTGTATCCATCAACCTATAAATTGTATGCTTTCAGTTTTAATTCCTACTTATAATTATGATTGTACTCAATTAGTGAACGATTTATGTACATTATTTGATACAATAGATGAAGACGTCGAAATTATAGTGGGCGATGATTGCTCAACTCGTGTTGATGTTTCGACAGCGTTGCGAACTCTGAACGAGTTACCACATTGTCAATGTATTCGTTTGCAGCAAAACGTAGGTCGTTCTGCCATACGTAATTATTTAGCACAGCAGGCTCGTGGTGAATGGTTGCTCTACTTAGATAGTGATGGAGGCATTGTTAGTAAAGATTTTTTGAAAAACTATTGGGAGGTACGCGATAAAGCAATGGTGATAGAGGGATCTATCATTCATCCACCACATTGTCCGGCACCCAATCTGAGTTTGCGTTATTATTACGAGAAATCTGCAGAGCCAATGTTTACCGCAGCTGAACGCAATAAAGAGCCTTATGCTTGTTTCCGAACTTTCAACTTTATGGTTCGACGAGATGTGATGTTGCGCGTTCCGTTTAATGAAAGATTTCATCGGTATGGATATGAGGATATTTTGTTTGGTATAAATTTGCAGAATCAAGGAGTCTCAGTTTTACACATAGATAATCCTCTGATGAACCTTGATATTGAAACCAATGCAGTTTTTCTAAACAAGGTGAATGAAGCAAATACGACCTTAATTGAGTTTTACGATGAACTCCGTCTTAACTCGCGAATAGTACACAGCTATGAATTGCTTGTAAAGTGGCATATAGAACCAATGGTACGGACATTGTTTAAATGTGTTCAGTCATTGATTATAAAGCAACTGTTGAGTAGCAAACCTTCTGTTTTCTTATTCAATTGTTACAAGTTAGGAAACTTTAGTTGTTTAATGAAGAGTAAAAACAAATAGGAGTTTATTATGTTTGAACGTCTTCATAATTTATAGGGTTCTTATGAGTTTAAAAGTATATAAGGCGTCAGCCGGTTCAGGTAAAACCTATAGGTTGGCTTTAGAGTATATAGCGTTGGCTTTGCAGACACCATCGCCCAATAATTATTCGAAAATTCTTGCAGTTACTTTTACCAATATGGCAACGGCTGAAATGAAGGATCGTATTCTTATTCAGCTTTACAATTTGGCAGATGGTGGCAAAGACAAGAATTTTATGGCTGATATCAGTAGCATGTTGAATATCAGTCCTGCTGAGGTTAAGGAACGTGCTAAAAAAACATTGAAAGCTATCATTCACGATTATGATAGCTTCAGAGTTGAAACAATCGACTCCTTTTTTCAGTCATTGCTTTCAAATTTAGCTTATGAATTAAAGTTGTCGCGTACGTTTCGTGTAGATTTGGACACCAACGAGGTAATATCAAGGGCCGTTGATGAAATGTTGCTTTCAGTTGGTGGAAAAAATCAGTTGACACCTTTGATTTTAAAGTATATGCAGGACCATATAGACCAGTCTGAAGGGTGGAATATTTCACGTGAATTAAAATCATTTGCCAAGAAAAATATATTTGGCGATGATTACATGCGTAATGAAAAATGTATCAATGATTTTTTATCAGACCAAAAAGGCTTTAAGGAATGGTATAGTGAACTCAATAAGAAATATGAGAATTATCGAGAAAAAGTACTTACACCGGCGCATAAGTTAAACGATATACTTAAAACAAACGAAGCTGCTTCGTTGAAAGCCTATTCTGGTATGTGCAAGTATGTCAATGAACTTATTTCTGGAAATTTTGCAGCAGTTCCAACAGCGAGAACCATTACCAATTGTTTGAAAGATTCCAATGAGTTACTTAAGAATGATTTGAAAAAAGATGAGTTCTTTGTGAATTTGGCGCAGAAAGTTAAATTGCTTTTAGCAGCAATAGATGAAGGACTTTCATGTGATGGTGCTTCCGTGTTCTTGAATACCTATCTGTTGGTGCAAAAAAATATTGTTCCTTTGCGTCTACTCAGTGCTATTGCTAATGAAGTAACGCGAATCAATCATGAGAATAATACGTTGTTGCTGCCTAAAACCTTGGAATTATTCAGCAAGTTGGTTGAAAAAGATGATTCCTCATTTGTGTTTGAACGTTCTGGTACGAGGTTTCAGCATATTCTGATTGACGAATTTCAAGATACTTCTCATCTGCAATGGGATAATTTTCAGCGCATGTTTGAGGAATGTTTGTCACAGGGAAACGAATGTATGCTTGTGGGTGATGTAAAGCAAAGCATATATAGATGGCGTGGGGGCGATTGGAGAATTTTAAACAATATAAATTCAAAAAGTCAGTCGCTGAAAAGAAATTACAGAAGTAAACAGGTAATAGTTGAGTTTAATAATAACTTTTTTGAAAGAGCAATCTGCAAACTGAATGCGCTTAATGGAACGGATAAACTGGATTCTTCTGACTTGGTTTCACACATCTATGAAGATGTGAAACAAGAATCGCTCGATAAATCGGGCGAAGGCTACGTTCGGGTAAATTTAATGAATAAGGAAGCAAGCGATGAAGAATTGCTCGATGATTTGTATGTACAAATAGTAAAACTACATACAGAATATGCAGTTCCTTATGATAAGATGTCTATATTGGTTCGTAGTAACGCCGATATATCAACAATCATAGACTATTTTTCAGTAAATCATCCCGATATTCCATTTACTTCCGATGAAGCATTTAAGTTGTCTTCGTCATCAGCTGTAATGCTGTTAATCAATGCGCTGAAGTGTCTGGTTAATCGCGAAGATACCGTAGCCCTCGAAATGTGTAAACGCTATGTTCGTTATTTTTCAGATAACTATGCAGTTACAATGCCCTTGGTCGATATTACGTTTTTCGATACTTATCGCGATGAATGGCAGAAGAAGTCGTTGTTTGAACTCTGTTTGTTGCTGATTTCTACGTTTAAACTTACTGAATGCGAAGAACATAACGCTGGTCAGTCAGCTTATTTGTTCTCCTTCTGTGATTACATCCTTGACTTTTTAGACAATAAATCGTCTGATATAAAGAGTTTCTTACAATATTGGGACGATGTTTTGATTAAAAAATCAATAGCAGTTAATGTAAAGGACTCTATTTACATTATGACCATACATAAGTCGAAGGGTTTACAGCGCCATACGATTTTTGTGCCATTTTGTAATTGGCCTTTGGATAAGGATTTTCCGGATGATGTGCTTTGGTGCTCAACTAATACATTAGACAAGCCATTCAATGAGTTGCCTTTAGTGCCCATCAATACGTATCAATCAAAAAAAGTCTTGGCTTCCTATTTCAAATCGGCTTACCAGAATGAGCATTTGATGCAGCGCATTGACTGTTTCAATGCACTTTATGTAGCTTTAACGCGTGCTGAGAACAACATGCTGATATGGAGCAAGTGTCGTCCGAGGAACAATAATACGGTGAATGTATTGATGAAATGTTTGTCAGATGAAAACGTTGAATCCAGCGTGAATAATTCAGGCAAAAAAGAGGCAATGCAAGTATTAGAGTATGGTTCATTGCAGAAGTTTATACCCAAGGCAAACAAAAAGGACGATAACCCGTTGGTGATGGATGACGTATGTAAAATAGATACACAGATGCGCACGCATCCCATCAAGGTAGGTTTTATGGAATCAAATCGTGCCAAGGACTTTTTGCGTGAGCTAACTGATGCAGCACAAGAAGAAGAGAGTAAAGAACATACAAAGAGTTTGTCCTATGTTGAAAGAGGTAATCTTTACCATTATATATTGTCACAAGTAAAACTTGCCACAGACTTGCATCAAGTGGTTCAAAAGGCTATGAATGAAGGAATGTTTCCATGTATGAATGAAGCCCAAAGCATAGAAAAACTGCTCCAACGTCGATTAGCCGATCCTTCTGTAGCTCCGTGGTTTGACGGATCTTGCTCAATATATACAGAGTGCTCTTTATTGGAACGTAGTGGGGGAGAGGTCATTGTTCATAAACCCGATCGCGTAATGAAGAAAGACAACAAGTTTATAGTTGTCGATTATAAGTTTGCTTCCTATCGCGAAGAGTATGTACAACAAGTTCGCCGATATATAAGAACGCTTGAAAAGATGAGCCATTCTGAAGTAGAGGGTTACTTGTGGTTTGTATATAAAGGTGAAGTACTTAAAGTAACGCTGTAATATGGCAGAAATCCCAACATTCTTCACTGAATGATGAATAAAAAAAGGCTATAAGTATTTTTTACTTATAGCCTTTTGTCTTGTGTAATGTTCAACCGTTATCTCCAGATCAAGATTGAAATACTGGTAAGTACAGAAGTGATGGAGAGCCAAGTTGAGATATTTCGGATAGAGTTATCGTTGTTGGTCGAAGAACCCATTTTCACTCTGTTCGGTTCAACATATACGATATCGTTCTGTTGAAGATTGTATACCGGAGAGTTGAATACATTTTTTGAACGGAGATCGATAAAATATGTTTTGCATTCGTTGCCTTCTTGTCTGATTACTTTGATGGCATCGCGGCGACCCGTAATGTTCAAGTCACCAGCCATACCGATGGCTTCGAATATCGTAATATTGTCGCGAGCGATTTCCAAACGACCAGGGCGTGCTACATCGCCCAATACAGTTACGAACTGGTTGTAGGCAGCAACAGTAACAACTGCATCGTTGAGCACACCGTTTCTGAATACAGACTGAATTTTTGCAGCAGCTTCAGAGCGCGTTAAACCTCCCACTTTGATACGACCAATTCCAAGCAAGTCAACATTGCCATTTTCATCAATCGTGTAGCGCATGTTGTCTGCATTCTGCGTGCTTGAGGTGTTAGTTCCCGTAGAAAGATTGTAGCGAAGTGCCAATTCAGGGGTTGCCGCACTTGTGATAGTAACACCTATTTTATCGCCAGGTGTGAGTTTCAGTGTAGCATGAGCAGGGGTGGTAGTTGTTTCTTGGGGAGCAAGATCCTGTAAATAGATGATTTTCTCTCTGGTCTTGCATGAGGTCAGTGCCAATGCTGCAATTAAAATGATGAATAAATTCTTTTTCATTTTGATGTTCGTTTTATAAGTAACGGCAATATTTATGCTAACGAATAATTGTTTATATAAGATTCGTGTGTGCAAAGTTACGATAAAGTATTGATATTGATTTGTTTTTATTCTTCATTTTTTATTTCGCTTAATGAATAATTTATATTGGTACGTATTCAGCATGTACACGTTTCAATATGAGATCATTGAAAGTCAAAAAAAACCGCCGCATGAGCCATTGCTTATGCGGCGGAGAGATCAACCAAAATAACATAAAGATAGTTTAGTTCGTCTCGTCTTAGTATGCTGTTTTGTGTATTCCTGCAACAGATCGACCGCTTGGGTCATTCAAGTTTTTAAATGAAGCATCCCAGGCCAAAGCTTCGGCGGTAGAACAGGCTACACTGGGTATGCTTGGTACGCTGCGCGCTGCACTTTCACTTGGATAATATTCTTCGAAGATGCAACGGTAGTAATATTCCTCTTTATTCATAGGAGTATTGATGGGGAATCGTGTTGCTGCATTGGCCATGTCTTCATCACTGACAGCTTTCGAAGTAATTTCTTTGAGCGTATCAATCCACGAATAACCTACACCATCAGAGAATTGTTCCTTTTGTCGCCAAACGACACTCTCTGGCAGCATGTCTGAGAAAGCTTCGCGAAGAATTTTCTTTTCAACAACAGAACCTGGACACATCTTAGAAGTTGGGTTAAGGTTCATAGCAACATCAAGAAAATCTTTATCAAGGAAAGGCACACGACCCTCTACTCCCCAGGCCGAAAGGCTTTTGTTGGCTCGCAAACAATCATAAAGATGAAGTTTACTTAATTTGCGCACTGTTTCTTCGTGGAAAGACTTGGCATCCGGTGCTTTATGGAAATAGAGGTATCCACCGAAAATTTCGTCTGCACCTTCTCCAGAAAGAACCATTTTTATACCCATCGACTTAATGACACGTGCCAGCAGATACATAGGGGTTGAGGCTCGTACGGTGGTAACATCATACGTTTCGATGAAATAAATTACGTCTCGAACGGCATCAAGTCCTTCCTGAATGGTATAGTTAATTTCGTGATGAATCGTACCGATATGATCTGCTACTTCACGCGCTTTTTGTAAGTCGGGAGCCCCCTTCAAGCCGACAGCGAATGAATGAAGCTGAGGCCACCAGGCATCTTGCTGGCTGTCTGTTTCAATTCTTCGAGCTGCATATTTTTTAGCTATAGCCGAAATAATGGAACTGTCAAGTCCGCCGGAGAGCAACACTCCATAGGGTACGTCGCTCATTAATTGGCGTTTAACTGCGTCTTCAAGAGCCGTACGAAGTGTCTGAGCCGATGCTTCGTTATCTTTTACCGCATCGTAACTTTCCCAATTACGTTTATACCACTTTTTCATGACACCCTCTTTCCCGATGTAGTAATGTCCGGGTAGAAATGGTTCATAATGTTGGCAAAAACCTTCTAAGGATTTTAATTCGCTGGCACAATATACCGTTCCGTCATTATCGTATCCAATATACAAAGGTATGACTCCGATAGGATCGCGTGCTATGATAAAGTCGTCTTTTTCTTCGTCGTATAGCGCAAAAGCATATATACCATTTAAATCCTCAAGGAAATTTATGCCTTTTTCTCGGTAAAGGGCAAGGATAACCTCACAGTCGGAGCCGGTTTGAAATTCGTAATTATGCTGATAGGCATTGCGCAGTTGTCGGTGATTATAGATTTCGCCGTTAACAGCTAATACTTGCTTTCTGTCAGAAGCGAATAAGGGTTGTTTACCACTTTCAGGATCGACAATCGACAAACGTTCATGGCAAAGGATGGCAGATTTACCGCAATAAATACCACTCCAATCAGGTCCACGGTGTCGAATTTTTTTGCTCATGTCCAAAGCTTTTATACGAAGCTCTGGTGTCTGTTTTTTTATATTGAATATTGCTACAATGCCACACATAAATTCTTATTTTGGTTTTAGAATGGTCTTAATCATTGCTCGCCTTATAGAAATACTGTTATTCAAAGGATATTTCATATAGATATGTATCTATTGTTATTGCTAACACGATGCAAATATAGTAATATATTTTCTTTCAATATGTTTTTCTTGAAGTTTTTTTGAAAAATATTTCTGCCAGCTGTTTTATGCAATATGAATTTGCCTGTATGCTCCATATTTGTTTGTCCTATATAGTAGTAAAGGAGTTGCTTGAAATTATTCACATGCATACAAATTCTTGATATTAGGAATGTCGTTAGTTTTGGGTTTATGTGTTCATTTTATGATTGGCGAGATACGATAGGATATCAGAGCTTGTGTTGTTCGTCCCGATTTTAACATAAGCCTTTAATGCTTGTATGCGTGTGGTAACAGGAGTGAAATTTATAAGTTCCGGGTTTCTTCGTTTTTGAAGCTAAACAGCCATTTTCTATGGAAGTTCTTTGATATTTATGAAAGTGTTGATTATTAGTAGTTTCAGAATTCTTGAAACTGGCTTTGAAATAATTCTGACAATCGAGGAATAATTTTTGAGAGTCGGATTGTATTAGGATTCAGATGTGTAGTATCTTGTTCCTAATGATTGAAAAATGAATGAGATTTTCTGTTTTTAAACTTATTTGCTTTTTAGAAAGACTTCATTTAACGTTTGCTCCATAGGGGAGTTCTGCTGCTGACACAAAGAAGGGGTGTAAGCGTATACATATAAGGTGGTACTTTGATTTTAGCACTTCGTTATGCGTATAGTAAATAGCCCGGTAACCTTCGTGATTTTGATGGTTATCGGGCTATGTTTGTGTAATTATTTGTTTGAAACTCGCTTCTTTTTTGTATTGTTCTTTTTTCTGGGTTTTGTAAAGTTGAACAAATCGCGCAGGTTATTGAATTCACGTTGCAGACTGATTCCAACTCCTTGCGTAGTAAGCGACGACTTTGTAAAGTAACGATCTGTAGTTTCGCTATATGCTTTAAGGCTGATACTGCCTTTGGGCGTTAGCAGATACTTGATGTCGAAGTCACCCACAAAGTTTGAAGTGTAAGTGGGTTTGTCGCGGTATCCAAAGTTTCCGTTTATGAGTAAACGGTCGTTGAAGAGTCTGCCTTGCAGAAGTCCATCTACTTCAATGTCGTTCCATCCGTATGTTCCTGTGGCAACATTCGTACCAAATGACCAGTGCGACTGACTTCCTAAAGCTGAAGATATTGCCGTGTTGAGTTGGCTTGTCAGTGTAGTCGACAGGAATGAACGCATTGCAGCTGTGCTTTGTTGCTGGCTGGTTGATTGTCCTTCTGCTGTTTGCGCGTTTGCTGTATAGAATCTGCCAATTCCCAACAGGTAAATAACCTGCCGGTTCATGTCCTCGTCTGTGGCAATAAGTTGACGCACCATTTGCTTTTCGTCGTCTGAAATGTTGTGTAAATCCAAATCAAAGTTGACTTGAGGTGCTTTGGCTTTGCCTCCAATGTTCAAGATGCAATCAACTTTTACGGATTTCTGCGAGAAACCGGCCCCATAGTTGAGATCGCTCAATGAAACTCCGTTCACTGTGTAAACTGCTTTCAGCCCCAGATCGGCCAACAACGGAGGTCCGTTGAATGTAATGGTACTTCCTGCCTGCAAGTTCAAATCCTTTTTGATAACATCTTGAATGCTGAGCTTGTATGTACCGCGTGTCAAACGATATGTGCCATACATTTCAAAGTTTCCTTTATTATGGAATGTGGCTTTGATTGGTCCTTCTCCATAGGCTGTAATAGCATCGCCAGAACGTGGGTCGGTTATAATTTTAACTTCTGCAGCCGGTGTGGCATCAACCATAAAGTTGAGCACGATGTCTGTTGAACTTTCAACTTCTTGTTTGTCGGGCTCTTTATCATTACCACTTTCGGCTGAATGGCTAGAGTTATTCGCTTCTCCGTTTCTGAATCGAATCATGTTGTCAGATGTCGACGTTGCTTCAGGAGTTCCCAGTGTATAAACAAACTTGGTGGGAGCCGTGGGACGCAATGCGATGTCGGCACTGAAATAGCCAGGTTTTCCTTGTAAGCTAATACTTCCAGAGCCGGTCGTAGTGCTGTAAAAAGGCATTTCTGAGTTCTTGGGCATGTCATAGCATAATAAATTTTGTGCACTGACATTGAAAGCATAAGTCAGATTTTTCAGGTGAGTATGGCGTAGATAGCCATTGGCCTTACCAGTACCTTTATTTCTGTCGTCTATGTTGAAATCTTTAAAGGCGAATTCTCCTGACGACAATTTTACGATGCCATCTGTAACATCGTATTTAACTCCCGTAGCCACGATTCGTGCCGAGGCATTGGCTTTTAGTTCTCCTTCAAAATCCAGCTTTTTAAAGGGACCGTAAAGTTTTACAGTACCTGTGGCGTCTCCATTGAAATCAGAGAATATGCCGTCCATGTATCGACGGAGAAATTTCAGATTTGTTCGGTTGGCTTGTATGTTGAGTTCTAGCCCTTTTTCTGCCAATGACACATAGCCTTTAACTTTTGTTCCTAAATCTGTTTCGGGAACTAGTTGCATGTTGGCATCAATCTGTATTTTGTTTTCTTTTTTATTCCAGAAACCTTCAATGTCGGCAACTCCCATAGGACCATTATTGAACGTAAAGTCTGGAACGTGTAGTTGTGCATGCAGTTCGGGCGACCCAGTGCTTTTGGTTAGTATGGCTTTTCCTGTAGCTCGTCCACCGAATGCCACTGCGTCGAAATTGACCAAATCGAGAACATTCTGAATGTCGATGTTTTCTAAATTGGCGGTAATGGAGTCGTTATTGTGTGGTGATAATTTTCCATTGACAGCTAACATTTGGTTTTCGCGGGTAATTTTTAAATCCTTAAAGGCAAATTCCTTGTTGATTAAAGAAATATTGCCAGATGCGATATCCCATTCCGCACCTTCAAGCATGAACTTGGTGGGGTGTATGTTCATGGTGAAGTTTACCGTTTGAGGGCTGTTGACAAAACGGGTGGAGCTATAGAATGTACCGGAAAATTTGTCAGCATCCTCGCTTTTCCAGGCAATTTGCGTATGCAGCAAACTGTCTTTACTTTGAAGATTCGCCACAAGCTTCATATCCTTGCCTTTAACATCTTTATTCGTTTGTATAAGGCAGTTATATTGATTGTCTTGTCCGTTGATGTAGATACTCGAACGCCCCAGAATGTTGTTGTTAATGTTTATGCCGTCTGTATAGGCAGTGATTGAGGAGCGCCCTTTGTTGGCATTGATAATGCCTTGAACATTTAGACCATTCGTTAAATGTAAATCGAGATTGAGCATTTTGGATAATACTTTACTATCCGTTAAGTCAATCTTAATTTTCCATTCATCGGAATCCAGTACCTTATCGTGTTGTTTTTTAATTAGGCCGGGCAGACTTCGGTTCAAAATGGCTGTTATACCATTCGTGAGTCGTTTTATGTCTTTTGGACCATGGATGTCAGCCTTGATAAAATCGCCTCTTAATTTTAAATGCCCATTGTTGCGTTCGCATTCTGAAAGTTCTGCTACCAATTTATCTACTTTAAAGTTACCTTTTGGAGCATTGGTCATGCAGAAGTTTTGAATTGCAATGTTACCGGTGGGTATGTTTTCAGTAAAAGACAACTGTGTACTTACGTGTCCTTTAAATGATGCGTTATTATACAGCGTTTTTAGGTTCAGTTTTGCGGGGTTAATGGCTTGAACATCTATGTTGGAATCAATAGCTTTTAATTTCTTGCCTTGTAAGGCAATTTTTATTTGGGCTTGCGCCAATGCATTGATATCGTGGCTTTGAATGCCTAAGTCAATAAATTCTGGGCAATAAGTGCCTTCCGATTTAATCTGGCTATATGTATAGTTGTTCCATAATATTTTGTCAATATTCACCGACCACGCGCCTTGATCAATTTTCTTGTTTTTAATATTGCCTTTCAGCGAACCTGATGCTGTAATCAGTTGTGGTAATTGTGGTTTTGCAAGCACATTGGCTGGATTGGCATTGGTTATCTTGAAAGATGCTTGAAGCAGGCTTTTCTTTTTCTCGCCTTCTAAGTGGACCAACCCATGTTGTGTGTGGAGGTTTATTTCACCAGAGGCATCACCGTCAAAATGATACATGCCATAGCCGTTGATAGCAATGTCTCCGACACCATTTAAAATAGAGGTGATTTGAGTGTTTCTGCCAAAACAATTAGCAATCTTGGTTGTAAATGGTTGCTGAATATTCAGCGTTTCGATATTGACTATTATCCCTTTGGCTTTTCCGTTTTTACGCAACAAAGCTGCATTCGCAACTAATTGCAAATGCTTGTCTTGCTCAGTAATTTGCAAGCCATTGAGTGCTATTTGTTGGGGTGTAATGTTAAAGTCTGAGGATATTTTAACTTGAACGTCTAAATTCGTGGGAATATTAACTACGGGTTTTAAATCATTGGTTGCAATTTGAGCTTTGCTGATTTTACCATATACTTGCAAGGTATTGAATATTTGACTCCATTGCTCGCGAGCATTGTAATTGGCTTTTATGCCGTTGAGTTGAAAGACAGAGTGGGGAAGCGCCACTTCAAAGTCTTCAATAATGGCATGCGACCGATTGGCTTGCATGCGTAATCGCATATTTTGCAGTGTAAAGCCACTTTTCTCTTGAAATGAAAGTGAACGGATATTCAAGCGCAAAGAATCTGGAGTGATTTCCTTTAGGCTAATGTTGGCGTTCAGGTTGCTTGCGCTCAGATGATGGGGATTTATTTTACCTGCAGTTTCTTTTCTGTAATGTTCATTGTATGCAATGTTTATTCTTCTTAAGATCAGCGAGTTGATGCGTAGGTTTATGTTGCTGTCTGACGAACTCTTTTTACTGCTAAAGGCATCAATAATGAACTGGAAATTTGCAGGTGAATCTTTTTCAGACTTGTAAAGGTTTATGTTAGCATCAAGCACAGAGATTGTTCTGAGCGAAAGTTGTTTGCGGAATAGGGAACGCAATTCTATTTTGGCCGTCATAAGTTTGGCTTTCAATAGCGTTTGATTCGTTCTGTCGTTTATGGTTATGTCTTTGAGAATCAAACGATTAAATAGTCCTATCTCAAGTTTCCCGATTTGAACTTTACTCCCTATTTTATTGCTGATAATCTCTGTCGTGGTTTCGGTTAATGCGCGATTAGTTGGCCCAAAATTGATTATGGCCAACAATAAAAGGTATGCACAAATTGTTGTGCATACGATAAAACGTAATATGCTGCGTAATGTTTTCGTAGCTGTATGGTCTAAGTGGTTTGTAAATGGCTATACATTGTAAACTGTTTTCTGAATTGTGCAATTAGGTAGAGAAACAGGTGTGACAATGTATTTGTTTAGTTGAGAAATTTCGCTTCTGATTATAATTATCAGTTTAATTCCAAGCAAAGTTACGATAAACCAAACGCATTTCAAAAGATTGCATGATTTTTTCTGTATCCTTCGACAGACAAATACTCTGTTAATGTTACATAGAATAGTACTAGTTTATAAGTGCGTAATATCTATTAAGTATTTTAAGCGTATAAACATGAACAATTTATTTTGCATATCAATATTTTGCTGTACATTTGTCAGTGAATTAAGAACGTTGGAAAAAACTCTTTCTCATCGTATTTCGAGGGATTGATGGTGTTCCAGCATTGATAAAAAAGTAATGATTATGAAAATGAAATTTTTAGGAATCGCAGCTTTAGCCCTTTTGACCGTAAGTTGCAATGGTGGTAAGTCTGAATCAACTTCAGCTTCCGACAGTACGAATGTAGTAACAACATCTCAAGACTCTTTGCCAAATACATTTGCAGGTTTATATAAAGGAACCTTGCCTGCTGCTGATTGTGAAGGCATCAATACGATTTTGCAAATAAATGCAGACTCAACCTATGATTTACGAAGTGAATACATCGGGAAAAAGGACGGAGTTTTTGAACAGAGTGGTGTATACACGATAAAAGATAATAAATTGGTTGTTTTGAAGACTCCTTCATCTGGTGAGTTGATTTACTATGTACAGGTCGAGAACGGATTGATGTTGTCTGATAGTTTGGCTACGGTAAATCAAGGTGAACTGGCTGAACATTATATTCTTAAAAAGCAAGTGAAATAAACTGGGATATTAAGTCCTTACATACAGGTGTGAAAAGTTTAAGCGCATATCTTTAGATGTAAAAGTGCGTAGTTATAACTTTTCACGCCTGTATTTGTTTATGGCTGTTTTTTCGGCTCAGTCACAAAAGCGTGTGGTAAAATTCAACCACGCATCCCGGGTT
>FR901692.1:35397-38842 GCA_000437675.1 Prevotella sp. CAG:891 | reverse complement strand
CCGAGCTAGTTTGAATTAGTTCCGAGCTAGTTTCAAGAATCTCGGAATTACTGATAATCAGCACGTTCAGAAAAACACTAAAGTAGGTTCCACACAGGATCATTTCGCTTTGAAATGAAACTACAGACGAACTAAGGTGTTTTGCGATTATTAAGTTATTTGTTAAATCTGTTCAGCGAGCAATTAGCAGCGAAATACGTACAGCTCCAGCAGTTGCAAGGCACTAAAAAAAGGAGTTCGTTAAGCGCACAGCCTTTAAACTATGCTTGCTTAACGAACTCCGTCAGCTATATAACTGTTTAAAAAAATTAGTCTGCCTGCTTGGCGGCAATAGCTTGGTTAGCGGTGATGGCAATCATCTTGTAGATGTCGTCGATTGAGCAACCGCGTGAAAGGTCGTTGACCGGACGGGCAATACCCTGAAGGATGGGACCTACAGCCGTGGCATGACCCAGACGCTGCACGAGTTTGTAACCAATGTTACCTACTTCGAGGCTGGGCACTACCAATACGTTGGCCTTACCGGCGATGGCACTGCCGGGAGCCTTGCTGCTACCTACTGAAGGAACCAATGCTGCATCGGCTTGCAATTCGCCGTCGATCAGCATGTTGGGACGCATTTCCTTTGCAATGGCCAAAGCCTCAACTACCTTGTCTACCACTTCGTGCTTGGCTGAACCCTTGGTTGAGAAACTCAACATGGCTACGCGAGGTTCGATACCTGCTACTGCCTTGGCAGTTTCGGCTGTACAAACGGCAATCTGAGCCAACTGGTTGGCATCGGGCACGGGAGTTACAGCGACGTCGCCCATTACGAGCACACCGTTATCGCCGCATTCAGGAGCATGCGTAAGCAAAAGCATGGCACCGCTCACGCAGGTAATGCCGGGAGCCGTTTTGATAATCTGCAAAGCAGGACGAAGCACATCGCCCGTCGTGTTGCGAGCACCGGCCAACTGTCCGTCGGCATCGCCGCTCTTGATAATCATACAGCCAAAGTAAAGCGGATCGAGCACCTTTTTGCGGGCTTCCTCAATGGTCATGCCTTTTTTCTTGCGAAGTTCGGCCAAAAGTTCAGCGTACTCTTCCTTCTTGGGGCTGGTAGCCGGGTCGATAAGGGTGGCACGGTCAATATTTCCCAAGCCCCACTGTTTGGCAAGGCTGTGAATTTCGTCGACATTGCCCAAAATAATCAAGTCGGCAACACCGTCAGTCAGAATCTGGTTAGCAGCCTTCAGCGTACGTTCTTCAGTACCTTCGGGCAATACAATGCGCTGCTTGTTAGCTTTGGCACGCGCAATGAGTTGTTCAATGAGTTCCATTTTGACTTATATATTTAATATAGTAATATTAAGCGCAATAAAGCAGAACGAAAGGCACGCAAAGGGCACGGCTCTGCCGGTCTGCCGGGTTTAGCATACCGCAAAATTACAAAATAATTGGTGCGCTGCCGATTTTTTCAACATAAAATTCTGTATGGTCTAAACAGAAAGCAGTACTTTTGCATCTACACAGACTTAATGGCAAATCTGCTATTTCAAGTTTTCTATCTACCCCCAAAATATATTCATAAAAGTTGAACTTTTAAAATATAACGCACACGCAATAGAAAAAATTCATGGTTTGATCGACGCTCCCTTTACGCCCTTTGATGCAAACGGCGAAATTAACCTTGCCCCGATTCCCGAATATGCAGCTTTGCTTGCCCGCAACGGTTTGAAAGGCGTGTTCATCAATGGTTCTTCAGGCGAAGGTTACATGCTCACCGAAGACGAACGCATGAAGTTGGCCGAAGCTTGGATGCAGGCTGCCCCGAAAGATTTTAAGGTTATTGTTCACGTAGGCAGCACCTGCGTAAAGAGTAGCCGCCGTTTGGCTGCCCACGCACAGGAAATCGGTGCCTGGGGTATCGGTGCCATGGCTACGCCGTTCCCGCGCATCGGACGCATCGAGGAACTGGTGAAATACTGCGAGGAAATTGCTGCAAGCGCTCCTAACCTTCCTTTCTATTATTACCACATTCCGGCGTTCAACAATGCCTACCTCTCGATGTACGACTTCCTGCAGGCTGTTGACGAACGTATTCCTAACTTTGCGGGTATTAAATACACGTTCGAAAGCTTGTATGAATACAACCGCTGCCGTCGCTACAAAAACGGTAAATTCGATATGCTCCACGGTCAGGACGAAACCATTCTGCCCTGCTTGGCTATGGGCGGTGCGCAAGGTGGCATCGGTGGTACGACGAACTACAACGGACGTGTGCTCACCGGCATTCTTGAAGCCTGGGAACAGGGCGACCTGGAAAAAGCACGCGAACTCCAGAACTTTGCACAGGACGTTATCGACGTGATTTGCCACTTCCGCGGCAACATCGTGGGCGGTAAGCGCATCATGAAGCTCATCGGTCTGGACTTGGGACAGAACCGCACTCCCTTCCAAAACATGACCGACGAGGAAGAAGCACGCATGAAAGCCGAACTCGAAGCTATCAACTTCTTCGACCGCTGCAATAAGTAAGGCGTGTGGGGTTCACCCCTGCCATGCGTAACACAAGGGGGCGCAAGTTCAATACACACCAAGAGCTTGCGCCTTCTTGTTTCATAAACTGTTTCCTTTTTACCCCTGTTTGCAGCGAACAGCACTTTTTTCACACACACTCGTTCCCCCCTCGCTGCCCAATCTTATTTACCATCCTTAAACCTCTTTCATGAAGAAACTTATCACCCTGATAACTCTCGTCAGCTTTTTTATGCTGAACGTTTGTGCCCAACACGCCACTCCGCCCAACGACAATGCTTTCAACGCAGTGAGCTATCGCGCCCTGCCGTCGCTCAAAGCAGGCGGTAACGAAGGCGTTTCGGCATCTTTCACCGGAACCATCGGCAATGAAGTCATCGTAGCCGGCGGTTGCAACTTTGCTGAAAAACCTGCTGCCAAAGGCGGCAAAAAGATATATTACAACACGGTTTCTGCCTATAACGAAACTGACAATAAATGGAACGAAATCGGTCGCTTGCCTCAGCCCGTTGCCTACGGTGCAAGTGCTACCGTTCCCGATGGCATCGTTTGCATGGGCGGAACCGACGGGCATCAAAGCCTGACGAACGTCATGTTGCTGCAACGCAGTGCCGACGGTAAACTCATCGTCAAGCAACTGCCCCAACTGCCCATTGCGCTCGACAACATGGCGGGTGCCTACGGAGGAGGCTACCTTTATGTGGCTGGCGGACAAAGCAATGGTAAAGGAAGCCATGCTGCCTTCCGCATGGCTTATCCCGGTGGCTCACAGTGGGAACGACTGCCGGATGTTCCCGGTGGTGCCCGCGTACAGCCTGCCGCTTCTGTACAGAACAATGCCTACGGCCCCTGCTTTTACCTGGTAGGTGGTTTCGAACCGCGCGAAGGCAAGAAGCCGGCTGTCGTTCCCACCGGGGGCCGGGGC
>FR901692.1:8282-35377 GCA_000437675.1 Prevotella sp. CAG:891 | reverse complement strand
GGGGGCTGGTGCTTCGAACCGCATACCAACACTTGGACGCGAATGGCCGATATGAAGCCGCACGGACGCACCGACCTCATGGGTATGGTGGGCGGACAGGCTATTAACTCGGGCTGCGCTCATATTGTGTTTATCGGCGGTGTGAATCGCCAAATCTTTGAAGCGGCTGTTAACCGACCACTGGTCATTGAGCAACTCTCGGCTAACCCCGAAGTGCATGCCGATTCGCTGAATCTGCTCAAACAGCAGGAAACTGAGTATCTGACGCACCCTGCTGATTGGTATCGCTTCAACAACGAACTGCTGATTTACCACACCATTACCGACACTTGGATTACCGAAAGCCAGTCGCCGCTCCTTGCACGTGCTGGTGCCGGTGTCACGAAATTGAGCAACGAATGGATTATCGTTGACGGTGAAAGCAAGCCCGGCGTTCGTTCAGCCGACGTCACTGCCGTTAAAATGACGGTGCGTCCTTCCTTCAGTTGGCTCAACTGGACGGTGCTCATTGCCTACCTCATCGGCATGGTACTGTTGGGCTACTACTTCATGCGTCGCGAAGGCGATGCCGACGACTTTTTCAAGGGCGGTGGTCGCATTCCCTGGTGGGCAGCGGGCATCAGCATTTACGCTACCATGCTCAGCGCCATCACTTACATGGCTTATCCGGCCAAGGCCTACGCCACTGACTGGACCTACTACCCCATGCTTGTCACCATTTTACTCATGTCGTTCCCGGTGATTAAGTACTACCTGCCCTTCTTCCGCCGCTTGAACGTAACGAGTGCCTACGAATACCTTGAACGCCGTTTCAACGCCTCCACCCGTCTGCTGGCTTCGGCGCTGTTTATTGTGTTTATGGTGGCTCGCATGGCATTGGTGCTGTATTTGCCCTCGCTCGCGCTGACTGCCGTAACGGGTATCGACCTCTACATCTACATTGTGCTCATGGCGCTTGTCACTATTCTCTACTGCACCATGGGTGGTGTTGAGGCCGTGGTATGGGGCGACGTAGTTCAGGGCATTATCCTCGTAGGTGAAGCCTTCCTCGCCTTCTTCTATTTGGCGTTCAGCACCGAAGGTGGTTTCGGCGGCTTTGTTGACATAGCTCTTGATGCCGACAAGTTCAAGATGTTCGACTGGAGTTTCGACTACCGCAGTGCTACTTTCTGGGTCATCATCCTGGGCGGTATGGCCAACAACCTCATTTCTTACACCTCTGACCAAACGGTCATTCAGCGTTACCTCACCACCAAGGACGAACGCAGTGCGCGCCACAGCATCATGATGAATGGTGTGATGAGCGTGTTTATTTCGATAGTCTTCTTTGCTATTGGCACCGGACTCTACACGTTCTTCAAAACGCACCCTGCAGCTCTCGACTACACCATGGGTAAGGCCGACACCATCTTCCCCTTCTTCATGATGAGCCAGTTGCCGCAAGGCGTGGCAGGTTTGCTCATTGCTGCTATTTTTGCGGCCACGATGAGTACCATTTCGTCGAACATCAACTCGGTGGCTACGGCTTTCAGCGTCGACTTCTACAAACGCAGCAATCCTTCGGCCAGCAACAAGCAAATGGTTACCGTGGCGCGTCGTGCCTGCATTGTTTCGGGCATATTGGGCATGGGCATTGCACTGCTCATGGCTACTTGGGAAATACTTTCGCTGCTCGACTTTTTCCAGGAAATTCTCAGTCTGCTCTCCAGCGGTTTGGGCGGTTTATTCCTCATGGGTATCTTCTTCCCGCGCATTGGCGGCAAGGCGGCGCTCACCGGTTTCATTGTGGGTGTCATCACGCTGTTCGTTGTGCGTTACCTCACGCCCACAAGTTTCCTGCTCTACGGTTTCATTGGCATGACCGTTTCAGTTCTGGTGGGCTACATCATGTCGTTCCTCATTCACGAGGATAAGAACCTGCAAGGCCTTACTTGGAAACAGCGTGAGCAGTAAATTCTTCCGGCTTCTCCAGGTAAATTCTTCCGACATCTCCTGGATGGATGTTACGCATTTAATCATTGGAAAACAAAATCTTTTTTAACACCACATATTAAATATGACTGATTTCAAACAATTAGCCGAGCAGTACAAATCGGAATTGCTTGACAAGGTTATCCCTTTCTGGCTCGAAAAGTCGCAGGACAAAGAATTTGGTGGCTACTTCACCTGCCTCGACCGCGACGGTTCGGTTTACGACACTGATAAATTCATTTGGCTGCAGGGCCGCGAAGTATGGATGTTTGCCACGCTCTACAACAAGGTAGAAAAACGTCAGGAATGGCTCGACTGCGCCATTCAGGGTGCTGAATTTCTTAAGAAATACGGCCACGACGGAAACCTCAACTGGTATTTCTCGCTCGATCGCGAAGGCAATCCGTTGGTTGAACCGTACAACATTTTCTCTTATACCTTTGCTGTCATTGCTTTCGGACAGTTGAGCATTGCTACGGGCAACGCTGAATACGCCGACATTGCAAAACGTACCTTCGACATTGTGCTTTCGAAAGTCGACAATCCGAAGGGCAAGTGGAACAAGGCTGCTGCGGGTGCCCGCCAGCTGAAGTCGTTTGCACTACCCATGATTTTGTGCAACGTGGCACTCGAAATCGAACCATTGCTCGAACCCGACTTCCTGAAACGCACCATCGACACTTGCATTCACGAAGTGATGGACGTGTTCTATCGTCCCGAACTGGGCTTGATTGTAGAGCACCTCGACACCGACGGCAACCTCGTTGACTGCTTCGACGGCCGCTTGCTCAACCCCGGTCATGCCATCGAGGCCATGTGGTTCATCATGGACCTTGGCAAACGTCTGAACCGTCCCGAACTCATTGAAAAGGCTGTACGCATCGCGCTCAACGAGGCCGAATATGGTTGGGACAAGGAGCACGGTGGCATTTTCTACTTTATGGATCGTCTGGGCCATCCCTGTCAGCAACTCGAATGGGACCAAAAGCTTTGGTGGGTTCACATCGAAACGCTCATCACCATGCTCAAGGGCTATCAGCTCACCGGCAACGAAGAATGTTTGAAATGGTTTGAACGCGTTCACGAATATACCTGGTCGCACTTCACCGATGCCGAATATCCCGAATGGTATGGCTACCTGAACCGTCAGGGCGAAGTTCTTCTGCCGCTCAAAGGTGGAAAATGGAAGGGATGCTTCCACGTGCCCAGAGGTTTGTTCCAGTGCTGGCAGATTTTGGAAACGCTGAAATAAGCCCAATAAGCCTAAACGCTTCAATAAGTAAAACACTTACTAACAAACAGCACAGCAGGTGTTCAAAGAAATCGCAAGATTTTGGACACCTGCTATTTTTCATTACGCTATATGATTCTGCAATCTCTTCAAGCAAGTGAGCGCACCGAGACCTTGCACCCACTCCTCAAACAGCTTTTCGACTATGTCAAGTCGCACGACCTCACGCAGGTGCCTGCCGGACGTATCACGCTCGACGGCGAAAAACTCTTTATCAACGTAGCCGATGCCACCTTGGTTGAGGCTGAGAACCAAAAGCTCGAAGTTCACCGCCGTTACATCGACGTTCACTTCCCGCTTTCGGGAGCCGAAACCGTAGGTTGGTCGGCATTGGGCAATTTGGAATGCGAAAGCGAAAAGCCCTTCGATGCCGAAAACGACTTTACACTCTACAACACCCCCGCCGACGTTTACTTCACGGCACAGCCCGGCCAGTTCTACGTCATGTTCCCCGAAGATGCACATGCCCCCATCATCGGCCAAGGCAAACTGCGTAAAGCCATAGCCAAAGTTTTGCTACCCGAATAACCGCGAGCTACGCACTTATCCCCCACTCTTTTTAAAGTAGGTGTTCTCAAACTTTCTTGTGAGTTTGGAACACCTATTTTTCGTTTGGAACACTTGCTTTTCGTAAGTAATCGCAAAATTATGGCGAAAGTTTGCGCAAAATAACGTAAATTTGCGGTAAGCAATGGGTTGCGCAAGCCAAACGGTAAACGCTGCAGCACAGCAGGACACAACAGGGAGCCGTTTCGCCGCAACCACATTGCGCAGCACACATGAAAAATAGCAGTTGCGCTGATTTCTTATTTTCAACGCGCTGCAACCATCTATACACAGTTCTATCACCAATGAAAAAGATTTTGCTTCTTGGTTCGGGCGAACTTGGCAAGGAATTTGTCATTGCAGCCCAAAGATTAGGTCAGCACGTCATTGCGTGCGACTCGTATGCCGGAGCTCCTGCCATGCAGGTAGCCGATGAATACGAGGTGTTTTCCATGCTCGATGGCGAGGCGTTGGAACGCGTTGTCGAAAAACACCACCCCGACATCATTGTTCCCGAAATTGAAGCCATCCGTACCGAACGTCTTTACGACTTCGAACGCGAAGGCATTCAAATCACTCCCTCGGCTCGCGCAGTGAACTACACCATGAACCGTAAAGCCATCCGCGACTTGGCTGCTAAGGAACTGGGACTGAAAACTGCCAAATATTTCTATGCCACGTCCTACGACGAATTGGTGGAACACTCCAAGGAAATCGGCTTTCCCTGCGTCGTTAAGCCGCTTATGTCTTCGTCGGGCAAAGGACAATCGCTGGTTAAAACGGCCGACGACCTGCCCCATGCCTGGGAATACGCTATGGATGGCAGCCGAGGCGACATTCACGAGGTGATTATCGAAGAGTTCATTCACTTCGACAGCGAAATCACACTGCTCACCGTGACGCAAAAGAACGGCCCCACGCTCTTCTGTCCGCCCATTGGCCACGTACAGAAAGGCGGCGACTACCGCGAAAGTTTCCAACCTGCACACATTGCACCGGAACACCTGGCTGAGGCACAGCGCATGGCCGACAAGGTAACGCATGCACTGACGGGTGCCGGCATTTGGGGCGTAGAGTTTTTCCTGAGCCACACCGACGGCGTTTACTTTTCAGAACTTTCACCGCGTCCGCACGACACGGGCATGGTCACGCTGGCCGGCACACAGAATTTCAACGAATTCGAACTGCATCTTCGTGCCATTCTGGGCTTACCCATTCCGTGCATCAAGCCGTTGCGCATCGGTGCCAGTGCCGTCATTCTTTCGCCCATCGCAAGCGACGAACAGCCTAACTTCCGCGGTTTGGAACGCACCTGCGAGGAAGATGCCGACTTACGCATCTTTGGCAAACCCACAACAAGGGTAAACCGCCGCATGGGTGTTGTGGTATGCAATGCACCTCTTGACGGCAACCTCGACGAGGTACGCGACAAGGCCAAACGCCTGGCTTCGTACGTTGAAGTGTATTAAGTTGATTGACAATATTCTCTCTATGAAGTCGTCTGAACTTTTATGAATTCAAGATTATGCCTTTAATTTTTGAGGCGTTTGGGGTCTTGAAGAAGGAGCGTAGCGAGCTACACGACTGATGAAAGGTCAAAAAACGGCCCAAAAAAAGTGATGATTGAATTTAGAAGAGATAAATATCCAAATCAAATCCTCGTCAGAAAAGTTCAGACGACTTCTATATCTGCCTATTTTTAGGATTGAATCGTACAGCAAAAATCACCGCATCGGGTGCTAAACCTGATGCGGTGATTTTTTTTTGGTGCTTCACGCAAGCCCGCTCGCGTTCGAGCGTCCTGTTTGCATATATTTACAGCAAAGCAGCAATGCTTATACTTTACTTCTGCTCGCCCGGCTGATTATCGCGCGTATCTTCCGAGCCCTCACTCATTAAATCCGTACCCCAGTGCGTCGAAGCCAAACGCTGTTCGCGTTCAATTACCTCCTTAGCCTTTTTCGCATAAATAATCATGCGCAAGCTCTGCGAGTACGACACATAGTACCAAAGCCAGTTGAGCAACACAATCATCTTGTTGCGCACACCAAGGATAGAACGGAGGTGAACAACCAGCCAAAGGAACCACGCCATGAAACCACCGAACTTCATTTTGCTGAATTCAGCTACGGCACGGTTACGGCCCACGGTAGCCATCGTACCAAGGTTTTTGTAGCGGAAAGGCTTCAGTTCCTTGCCGGCTTCGAGGCGCTGCAAGTTCTTAGCCAAAAGTTTACCCTGCTGAATGGCCACCTGTGCCAACTGCGGGTGTCCGCCCTTCCATTCATCGTCGCCCTCGGGCATGATGCACTGGTCGCCAATTGAGAACACACCATCGAGTCCGGGCACGCGGTTGAAAGCATCGACAATGATACGACGGCCACGACCCAGGTGCGAAGGATCAAGGTTGCCCACAGGCTGAGCGGCTACACCGCTGACCCAAATGAACGTACGCGTAGCAATGGAGCTACCATCTTTGAGCATGACGCAGTGATCCTTATAGTCAGTCACCATTTTGTTGAGCAACACGTTCACACCCATGGTGCGCAGGTAGTGTTCCACCTTGTGGCTCGATTCTTCACTCATGGCAGGAAGCAAGCGCGGACCGGCTTCAATAAGGTAAATGTGCATGAGCGAAGTGGGCAGGTCAGGATAGTCCTTGGGCAACACAAAGTTTTTCATTTCGCTCAGGGCACCGGCAATTTCGACACCGGTAGCACCACCACCAACAATGACGATGTTGAGCAATTCCTGACGTTCAAGGTCAGTGGCACAGGTCAAGGCGCGTTCGAAGTTATCAAGCAGTGCATTGCGCAGACCCATAGATTCGCTCACGTTCTTCATAGGCATAGCCTCAGCAGCCACATTCGCATTGCCAAAGAAATTGGTTGTAGCGCCGGCTGCAAGAATCAGGTAGTCGTAGCTAACCTTACCGATTGAGGTTTGAATAATTTTGTGCTCGGGAAAGATGGAGCGCACCTCAGCCATGCGGAAGAAGCAGTTTTTGCGCTTCTGAAAAATTTTGCGGAAGGGGAAAGAAATTGAGCTTGGTTCAATACCCGCCGAAGCAATTTGATAAATCAGTGGGGGGAACTGGTGGTAATTGTTACGGTCAATAAGCACTACTTGAAACGGACCTTTGCGGAGCTGGTTAGCCAGTTTCAAACCGCCAAAGCCACCGCCTACAATTACTACACGCTTTTTATCAGTCTTAGGGAGATTGAAGCTCATATTGCTTGTTTAAATAGTTTTAGTTTGTTAGCATGAACGGTTGCTGCAACATACGCCCTACGCATAAACACGTAACATGGTTATGCAAACAATTTAATGAAAGCAAACGAAAGATTTTTTATGCGTTAGAATATGACAGCAATGTAACGTTATTGCAAAATTACGGCTAATATATTAAACAAATACACGATTTTCGGAAAAAGTGCGAAAGTAACACGTTTTTTGCCAAAAAGAAGAAGGGGCTGCAAAACGCATGTTACAAATAGGTGAAGGTTCTGATTATGACAAATGAAAGGGGCACGCCAAAAGAGGGATGCTGCGGTTTGTTTCGGCCGGCAGATAATTAGGTGCAACTACTCAGCGGTGAATAGTTCCATTTTCCGTTCAAAGGTTTTGAAAGCTCATCTTATTTTGGATTCTTCGTTTTATCGGGTGAGTCGAAAACTGCACTTTTATCCATGATTATTTCAGTAGGAGTCAGCCCCTTATAAAGTTTATGCGGAGTGGAAAGCGGATTCTTTCGCAAAATCAAAGGGGTAAAACTTACCAACACATCATGGGTTTCAGACAGGCCTACCTGCCTTACTTTCTGCTGTAACAAAATGTCAAAGAACGCTGAATGGCTAAAGAGGTATTGTTGTTTTTTCATCCATAGCTACTGCCATGTCAGTGCAAACTGAACGCAGAGCGATGAGAGCTGGCTCTCGAAAGCTATGCTGAGGTGCAGCCTGACTTCGCGACAGCAAAGATACGACACGAGAACCCCAAAATCCATTTTTTTTGACTACCTAATATCGCACCTCGATTTTTTGGAACTGCGAAAATCAGTCTGAAAACCCTTTGTTTACGGGTATTCCGGAGCGTTTATGAAGCGCATAAAAAAATGAAAACGGGATAATCTGTTTTGTCTCATTCCGATTAACAAAAAGTACAAGCTACAAGCGTGTGAGTTCCTCCCGTTGCTGTCGGCTCGTTGATGTGCTGAATGAAAAGGGAAAAGAATCTTCAAGGGGAATGGGTACAAAAAATCAGACTTTACCGCCTGCTCAACAAAGGGGAGCTGGCAGAGTAAGTCTGAAAAGTCTTTTTTTTGAAAGTAAAGGGCCAGAGAATGGTTTACAGCAGAATCCATCCGGCAAAGCCGCACAGCAGTATCATAAATACGGCATTGAAACGATAAAGTCCGGCACCAACAAGCGTGGCCAGGAATAGGAAGGTGCTAACCCAAAAATCCCAGACATTGATTTGCTGACTGCTGAATATGTCGCGGCGCATCATCAGTAGGGCGGCGGCTGCTATAAGTCCGGGCACAAGCGGACGCAGCACAACGAGGGCGCAGTCGAACCACGAACCGTACACCTTGTGCTGACGGAAACGGGTGATAAAGGCGGTCCAAAGTGCTGAAGGAAGGGCTAACGAAACTACGCTCAGCACGCTGGCTACAACCGAACCCCAAAAACCGAAACGAGCTGAAGCGGCTAAAAAACCGGTAAGGGTGGCGGGGTTCAAAAAAAAACGGGAAAGGGTGGGGGTGTTAAGGCCGGTCCCGCCGGGAAGGGCGCGACAGAACACCATGAGATCAGCCATTTGCGAGGGGGTGAGCCAACGGTGCAGGGTTATCACTTCGTGTTCTAAAAATGCTTGTGAACCGACACTGCTGCCTATGCCTAAAAAGCCTACTTGGGCAAAGCTGAACATGAGTAAGAGAAAAAGCATTGCGAGGGTATATATAGCGTGGGGTGAATGTTACAGAATGGAAAATAGGTGACAGGGGGATAAGGAATGGGCTGATAGCGGTGGCTAATCGGTGGCATGTACCATAATGGCATAAAGCACCGCTAAAAATACAAGGGCCAGAATGATGAGCGAGGGTGACACGCCCAACAGACCAATGCAGATGGCGGCTCCTACGGGTATCCATACGGTGCTGAGCGTAACGCCCGAACTGCGCCAAAGCTGGAAACAGGGAAGGGCTATCAGGGCCACAATGGCAGGGCGGGCGCCGCGTAAAAAGGAATGTACGGCAGGAAACTCGCGGAAATCGTTGAAGAACGTGGCAAAGATGATGAGAATGACAATCGGTGGCAACAACATGCCTAACAGGGCGGCTGCACTGCCTTTCCATCCCAGGAGCTGACGTCCCATATAGGTGGCAAAGTTCACATTGAATATGCCGGGCATGGCTTGTACCAAACTGAGATGTTCGGCAAATTCGTCGGCAGTCATCCAGCCATTGGTTTCGACAATGGCGCGTCGCAGCGGATGAATGATTGCATAGCCATCGCCTACGGTCAGTCCGCCGGATTTTAAAAAGGTGAGGAAGAGGGTCAGGATATTGGTGGGAAGTGTGGACATTTTTTACGGCTGCATTTGGGGTAAAACGGGCGGCGTTGGATGGGCGTAAGCGGCATTCGGCTGCCAGGCTGTCATCTGTACAGATGAGCCGAAGTGGAGAGTGAAAGGGAAAGGGAAAGGGAAAGAACCTACTTATTCAGTCCTTGAAAAATGTGAACATGGAAAGGGTGTTGAACTTTGTTCGGGTCTGTTTCTGCATGGCAGGTAGTTCATAAGGAAGTAATACTTACCCCACAGAAACGGAGCAGGCAACAAGGTTCAACACCTGAGATAGCGTTTAGCGATGAGTCACCGGCTTACTGGTGCTGATCGCGATAGAGGTCGTTAACGGTTTTAACGGGATTGAAGGTCGACAGGGGCACTTCAACAAAGAGTGTGTTCCAGTTGCTCATGGCACCGTTCCACAAACCGGGAAGTTCCAGGGCCTTGAGTTCCTTGCCGTCCTTGCTCTTGTGCGAGATAAAGCCGGTTTGCTTGTCAACGTAGGCAGGCAGGTCGAAGGCTTCGCCCTTGTAATTTTTGAGTGCGCAAACCAAGTCAACGGGATTGAAGTGCGTACCCTTCTCGAACATGGCTTTCTTTTCGGGGTCAGCCATGTCGATTTGCGAACTTTCAAGAATCTGCAACGACACCGTACCGTCGGCATTGTAGGCCAGGAAGGGGCCACCACCGGGTTCACCCACATTCTTCACCATGCCGCAAACGCGCATGGGTCGGTTCAGTTTGGTGCGCAAATAGGCTACCAGAGCTTCGCCCTGCAAGTCGGGCGTCTGGGGATTGTCAATGCAAAGGGTGTGTTGCAGGAAGTGCAACATTTCATTGAGTTCGTCGGCCGTGCAGTTTCCGGCATCGAGTTTGTTGAGGTATTCGAAAGCTTGGTGCTGCAAGCTGACGAGTATGCCGGCAAGAAGGTTCTTGTAGCGCACAGTGTCGTCCTTCAAGCGGTCGGGCACCACGTTGTCGATGTTCTTCACAAACACCACGTCGGCTTCAATGTCGTTCAGGTTTTCAATCAGAGCACCATGACCACCGGGACGGAAAAGCAATGAGCCGTCGGCCTTGCGGAAGGGGGTATTGTCGGGGTTAGCGGCAACGGTATCGGTGCTTGCCTTTTGTTCCGAGAAGCTGATGTGATACTTCACGCCGAAGTGCTGCTCGTAGGCGGGCACAACCTGCTGCACGAGGGCTTCGAAAAGTTGACGGTGCTCGGGCGATACGGTAAAGTGTACGTTGACCTGACCGTCCTGCTGGCGGGCATAGAGTGCGCCTTCCACCAGGTGTTCTTCGAGGGGCGTACGGGCTGTTTCGGCATAACGATGAAACTTGAGCAATCCCTTGGGCAATGCACCGTAGTTCAGTCCGTCGGCCTGAAGCATGGCTTTAACCACATCCTTGTAGCGTCCGTTCTGAACGAGGGTATCAATGCCTGCGGCGTAAATACGCTGACAGGCTGCCTCTAAATCAGCAAAGAATGCGGCATCGTGAATGCGTGCAAAGAATTGTTTTTCGAAGTCGGTAGTGGGTTCATTGTAGGGGGCATCGACAAAGGCGAACATATCCTTGAACATACGGCTGGCTGCGCCTGAAGCGGGTACAAACTTCACCACACGGTGGTTGGTATCGGCTTTATAATTCTGCCATGCAGCAAGGTAGGCGGCTTCTTCGTCGGCATTGGGCGAGAGTATGCCATGTTCAACGCTGGCTGCGGCAGCGAGTTTCAGATAGGGAAATCCTTTGACAAAACATGCAAGTTGTTCGTTGAACTTTGCCTCGCTGATGCCTTTTTTCTGTAAAAGGTCTTGGTCTGCATTTGTAATCATGGAACAAGAAATATTTAAGCACCCTTCTATCAAGCGGGCATGCTGAACACCTGCCAAATAGTTTCCGGGGAATTAGAAAAATTCGTGACTGCAAGCAAATGTAATTGCTTGATTATGCGTAAACAAAATTACGCGATTCTACCGATATACTAAAGCATTCTGGCAGAAGATTCACTATTTTTTTACGGAAAGCGGCTACTACTGCCGCTTGGAGTGGGAGTGAAACGGCCTTACAGTTCAATCAAGTCAACTTGGGGCCAGGCTCCGAGGCGGTAGGGAATGGAACCGCCTACGCCGGTACTGACATAAAGCAGCTGCCGACCGTGCTGATACACACCGCCCCACTCGGGGGTGAGCCATTTGGCGGGCGAAAAACTGCCCACTTGCATTTGCAGGGCATGGGTATGGCCCGAAAGGGTCAGCGACACGGAGCTTTCGCCTACCACACCGTGACGCCAATGCCAGGGGTCGTGGCTGAGCAACACGGTGAATGCGCCTTGAGGTATGCCTTGCAGTGCGCGCGACAAACTGCCCACTTTGGGGAAGGGGGGCTTGCCGATGTTTTCGACGCCGGCCAGATAGAGGGTGTCCGCACCGCGGGTAATGGCTACATGTTCGTTGAGCAGCAAACGCCAGTTCATGAGCTTTTGCGACTTGACGACGCGTTTCACCTGAGCAGCCCGGGTAGCCGGATTGTCTTGGTTGCCATAGACGCAATAGTCGTGATTGCCGAGTATGGAATACACACCATCGGTGGCTTTCAGGCCGTGAAGGGTGCGAATGAAAGGGCGAATTTCGTCGGGCGAGGTGTTGATGAGGTCGCCCGTAAACACAATGAGGTCGGGACGGCAGGCATTGACGCTGTCAACCAGGCGTTTCACAAAGCGGGTATCGGTGCCGTAAGTGCCGAGATGGAGGTCGGATATCTGCACAATGCGATAGCCCTTGAACGAAGGGGGAACGCCGCTTACCTGTAACGCAGGACGTTCTACTTGCAATTTGCGCCAACCGAACACGGCTCCATAGGTTTGAATCACAAACATGAGGAAGGCGAGCCCTAAACCCACGCGAACAAATATTTGCTGCACTTCGGGCTGATGGTTGGCCAAAAGTTTGCCTAACAGGGCTACCACGATAAACACGACCTTGGGCACGGCAATGCAGATAAAGAGCAGAAAGGTGAACTGCATGAGCCATACAACGCGAACCTGACACAGCTGCAACACCATACACCCGAGGGTGAGGATGGTGGGAAATAGCAACAGGGCGGTGCGCCAAATGCCTTGGCTGACGCGCGTATAGTTCAGCCAAATGAGAAAATCGGGCAGTACCAGAAGCAGAATGAGGTAGAGAAAAAACTTTATCACAGTTGGTTTACGATAGGCTGTAAAGCGGGGTTACTTTAACGGTGATGACTTTCTTGGAGGGAGAGGAAACAGCAAAGGCTGAGAAGCAAAACTGAGCGCAAGGCTCGCAGTGCCGATGCTCAAGGCACGGGCAGCACGGGTCAGTACGCTCAGTTTCTGTGTGAAAAAGTAGTAGATGATGCAAAAAATTAGCAGCAAGCAAATGAAGCGACCTACTTATTATCGACATCGGCCTTATTGTCGGCATTTCCGTCATTAGCTTCGTCAGCCAATTCGGTATCGTCGAGCGTCTGGCCCTGCTGTTCCTGCTGTTCTTGCCATTTTTCGCGGGCAAACTCTTGCATGTCGGTGACTTTATCCTTTTCATCGACAATTTCGGTGCCGAGCATGGTTTCAATCACGTCCTCCATGGTAACGATGCCGCGGAAGCAGCCGTATTCGTCGATGATGATGGAGATGTGCTCCTTTTTGGCAAGTAGCTTTTCCCAAATGTTCGACACGGGTTCAGTTTCCTGGAACGTAAGTATGGGGCGCACGATGTCGGAAAGGCGGAGGTCGAACTTATCCTCAGTAAGGCGTTCAAGAATAGACTGGCGAAGCACATAGCCCTTGATGTAGTCATCGTTTTCCTCATTATAAACGGGAATACGCGAGTAAGTGCGAAAGGCTTCGTTCTGATAAAATTCGCGCAGGCTCATACTTTCCTCGGCCATTTCAACAACCGAACTGGGAGTCATGATGTCGCGTGCCTTGATATCATCGAGTTTCAGCAAGTTTTGAATCATGCTGTTTTCTTTCTTCTCGAACACACCTTCTTCTGCACCTACGGTGACCATGGCCGACACTTCCTCGCGGCTCACCGACTGCGTTTGCTTGTTCGATGAGAACATGCGGGTGATGAACTCAGACATAAGCACAAAGGGGTAAGTAAGAATGACCATGACGTGAATTACACGTGCTGCGGGAATGGCTAATTGCCGCCAATAGGTTGCGCCAATGGTTTTAGGCAAAATTTCGGAAAGTACAAGGATGAGCAGGGTAAGTATGGCCGAAGTCAATGCAAAATACTCACTACCGAACAGGACTTCGCTTTGTACACCCACACCGGTTGCACCCACGGTATGAGCAATGGTATTGAGCGTAAGAATGGCAGAAATGGGTTTGTCAATGTCTTGCTTATACTTTTTGAGCAAAGCGGCACCCGGGCGGCCTTCGCGTTCGAGCATTGACACGAACGACATGGGTGAAGAAAGCAAAACGGCTTCAAGCACTGAACAGGTGAACGAAACACCTAACGCGGTAAAAAGAAATACGAGTAATAGCCCCATGGATTGTGGAATTAGTTATACAAATACCCTGTCCCACCAATTGGATTCTGTGTGCGGATTTTTATCAGCCTTTTCGGGGCGGCCGACAAATATCGCAGGGTGCAGCGTCATGCTTTAACAGACATGAACACGGCGTTTTTTCGATAGTTTGTTGCAAAATTACACAAAATAGCTGAGTTAGTGAGTAATCAGTTGTTGTTTTTTTGTGAACTCTTGACATTCACGGCTGCTTTCAATGCAATTTAGGGGTTCACCAGACATATTTCCCCTCTTTTTTTCGAGGATTTAACCTGCAATATACGCATAGTACATCGTACACATAGAAGAGCGAAAGGCTTTGATTCGTTTTTAACAAACAACGTAAAGGCTTGTAGATGTCGTGCAAAAAATGTAAATGAAGAAAATATTCGGTACGTTGGAACGCGGGACTGAAACTGGCGTTCGGGAAACAACGATTGGTGATTTTTTGAAAGTGCTGATTTTCAATAGTTCCGAGATTTGCAAAACTAGCTCGGAACTAATTTCAACAAGCTCGGAACTAATTTCAACAAGCGCGGAACTAATTTCAACAAGCACGGAACTAATTTCAACAAACGCGGAGAAAATCTGAACGATAGTTCGACACGTTTTTCTAACAGGTGGATGTGCTGTTATTCACAGCGGAAAAGACTAACCAAATAAAGTGGCAATATTTTTATTTTTTCACAGACAAACAAACCAGCCAGTTAACATTTTGCATGGGCTGAAAACTGAGCGGTGATGCACCGCTGCTATAGTTTTTATAGCAATCAAAAAAAGTCCTTCGAACAGCAGTGGTTGGTTGGCCGTTCGAAGGACTGATTAGCTGACTGTTACAGAAAATGACTTACTCCTTCGGCTTTTTACTGAATCGGTAAACAATGTGTGCCAAGAAGTAGGATGGCAGGGCGTTGTTGTAGGTTTCGAAGCGACCTTGCGAGTTCATCATGAAGGTGCGGTTGGAAAGTTGACGAAGGAGGTCGAAACCGTCGAGCATCACCGAAAGGTTGGCCTTGGGGAAATAGCGCGAGAGGCGGGCGTTCCACACCAAATCGTCGGTATTGCCGGCGGCATCGGCAAAGCCGCGGTGGCCATACATCTTGATATCGGTTGAAAACTCGATTTTGCCGGGGAGCTGCACCTGGCCGGTGAGCCCATAGCTGTATTGCCACACGTTCTGCGACACAAAGCCAATGCGGTCGGACTGCGAGCGGTTATAACCTACATAACCGTTGGCCCCTACACTGAATTTGCCCAGACGGTAATTGAGTTCGAGGGCTTCAGTGGTCCAGTAGGTATTGACCGTGGAGCGCGTGGGGCGCGAGCTGAAGGCTTCGTTGCTGCCGACATTATCGGTGTTGGTGATGAGGTCGACGCTGTGTTGCAACTGAAAAAAGAGTCGCGAGGCGAGCGTGAGCCGCCGCTTGCGGTCGAGGGGTAGGTTGAACTGGAAATGGTTTTGCGAAAGGTAGTTTCCGTCGACATTCTGCGGCTTGAAGTAGCGGGCACCGGTGGTGCGGTCGTAAGTCATGCCTTGGGCAATGGCATTGGTGTTGAACGTAATACCGAGCGACAAGAAGTAGGAGCGTTGCTTTTCGCTGTTCGACCATTTGAGCGAGGTGTTGAGCACATGGCTGATTTCGGACTTCAAATGGGGATTACCCGTGGTGACGTATAGCGGATTGGCATCGTTGGGCAGGTCGATGAGGTGGGTCAGGAAATCGGGGGTGCGAACGCCCATGCTATAACTGTAGTTCCATTCCTTTTGCGACTTGTCCCACTGGCGCGAGGCGTTGAACGTGGGTGTGGCGTATACGTTGTGAATGGTGCGGTGGGCATCGTAGGTGTGGCGTTTGTGATACACACGTTGGGTTTTGATATTGAGCGGTATGCTGAGCGACAAATTCCACCGGTTATTGTTGCTGTCGGCCTTTTCATACGCTAAGCGGAGTTGCGCTGTCTGGTCGATGGGTTTGAGTTCAGTGATGTAGGAATTTACCTGATCGTAGGTTTCATTTTTAAGCCACTCGGCTTCGGAGGGAAGCATACCGAGCGGATGTTCGTTGCCTGCGCCCCACCCTGCCAGGCGTTCCAGGCGATGCTGGGCATAATGCTGATTGCGCCAGCTGGCATTGAGCGAATACGACGGAATGATTTGCAGATTTGGGCCAATCAGGAAAAATTGGCTCAACGACAAACGGTAGTTGAGTTTGTAATAGGGCTGATTGCGGTTGTAGCGGTTCTGATAGTCGGAAGCTTTATTCGACGAGGGATAATCGAGGGCGTAATGTTCGAAAAACTTTTCGTCGTTGACGTTGAAATCAAAACCCGTACTCAAAAACGTACGTTTGTAGAACATCGTGAAATCCACATTGCCATGCCCCGTCTGGCTCTGGCGCTTGGCTTCATTGAGCGTGCGGTTAAGGGCCAGTTTGCGCAGGAAATTGCCCGATGCCGGGCCTTGGAGCGTGTCGAGCACATGCCCGTTGAGGTAGTTATCGGGATTGTCGCTAAAAGTGGCCGAGGCACTGCGGCTGCGGTTTCGGTTGCGCAAATAGCCTCCATAAAACCACAAATCTGCATATAAACTGCCTTTTTTAAATTTCAGGCGTTGGTGGGTGTCTAAGCGGGTATTGCTGACGTGACTACGCGCCAAACTGCGCCCGAAGGTGTTGTTTCCTTCGAGGAAGAGTTCATTGCTTTGCTCCGAATAATTATTCTGGGTGGTATGCGTTCCTGTAAAATCGCTGCTAAACGAAATGCCCGAGAGTTCATCGTTGTAGTCGTAATCGAAACCACCCATTTTGGTAATGCTGGTGCCGATGGGCATTTTATTGGGTGTCCACGAGGTGTTTTGGCCGGGGCGCCGGCTATCGTTCACATTGTTGATGTTGCCCACAATGGTCAGCCGCGAAAGGGGCGTAAAGCGCATGGCAAAGAGGCGCGCCAGGTAGCGGTTCTCGGTGCCATATCCGGCCTCGGCATTGAGCACGAACCCTATGTTGTACTCTTTCTTCAGGTTCACGTCCATGACTAGCTTCTTTTCATCGACTTTCAAGCCGGTAAATTTGTTGAGATCGCTTTCCTTCTCATACACTTTCACGTTCTTCACCATGTACGAGGGCAGGTTGTCGAGCATGAGTTGGCGGTCTTTGTCGAAAAAATCCTTGCCGTTGAGCAGCAACTGTTCGACGTAGCGTCCGTTGACGTAAATTTCGCCGCCTTCGCGCATCTCGACACCGGGCAACTGGCGGATGATGGCATCGAGCATCGAACCTTCGGACAGAGCCAGGGCGTCGGCATTGTAAACCACCGTGTCGCCTTTCTGATAGAACACCACCTTGCTGGCCGTAACGGTGGCCTGCCCGAGGTGGTACTTACGGGGAGCGCGTTTCATGAAAGCGTGCTTGATGGTGATAACCTCAAACGTCGACTTTTGAGCCTTTACCGGCTGCTTGGGCACATGGATGCACACCGTTTGATACCCTTCTTTGCTGAGGCGCACAATGTAGGGTTGTTCGGGATGTTTGGCTATGTCGAACATCCAGGGGCCGCGGTGGCCATTGACTTGCAACGTTTCGGTAGTGGTCATCGTGTCGACTACTACGCTGTCGGTGGTCAGGAGTTCGGCAAACACATGCTGCAAACGCTCGCGCGTGACGGGGTTGAATGCCTGGCCATGAATGTAATAGTAATGCTGGTTATTCTCATTTTGGGCATGCAGCGGCAGTGCTTGCACCAAGACCAAAAAGAGCCACAATATCAGAGTAAGGTTTTTCATAGGGGGGATAAGTTTCATTGATAGGTAAAGATTATCGAGGTGAAAAGATTCGGGTAAGAAGGTGTTAAGCAGGTTATACATCGTTGCGCACCGCTTCGCGCGGCCGCTTGGCATCGGGTTTCACATAACTTTCGAGGAAGGCGCTGAGGTCCAGATTTTCGTAACGCTCGAAACCCACTACGGCGGTTCGGGCCGAACGGAAACCTACCATGGTTACTTGTTTCAGGTCAGTAACTTTACCCATTTCAATGAGGCGGCGCAATTCTGCCACGCGGTAGCGCGAAATGTATTCGTGAATGTCGTTGTAGCCCTGCGAGCGCAGACTCTGCAAGGCAACGTGGCGGTTAAATCCGGCCAAACGGCAAAGGCGTTCGCGGTTGAAGGTGTCGTCGGTGTAAGGTCGTTCGTGCTGCATGATGTATTCCATCACTTCGAAGCGGTGAAGGTTAGCTTCATTAAAGTCGGCAGCTTCGGACTGGGTGATTTCTTCCTTCGTGGGGGGAGTTTCGACCTGTCGGAAATCAGGGTAGGATATGCTATTGACCGTGGGACGCAGAATGCGGAAGAACAGGAACATATTGACGAGCGTGAACAGGAGCATGTAGACCGTGAGGAGTACCAAGCTGAAGCGCACGGTGACTACCACAAACAGTACGCACACCAAACCTAAGGCTGAACCGTAGGCTATGAGGTCGCTGGGTATTTCCATTCGACGTGCCAGGCGATGGGGCAGGCGGAAAATGTTGACTATGTAGTAGCCGGAAAGGAGCAGACAGAGAAGGCGCAGGAACACATCGCCCGACAGGAAGTAGGTGACAAAGTCCTCGGCACTATAGACAGTGGCCAAATTACTGCCAGCGGCAGCACCTATACAATAAATAAAGATGAGCACCAGGGCCGGAGTGGCGTAGGCCCACATGCGCCCCCACTGCAAATAGCCGGGCAAACATAAGCCCAAGGGGTAAATGCTTTGCAAATAGGAACAGACCAGTAAGTAAATAAGCAAAATGGGATGCAGAATGCCTAACGAGGGTATGCTTTCGGTGGTGGCTACATAGAACAGAGCCAAACAGTACATGAGGCAAATGAGCAGCATAATCCATGCCTGCGAAAGAAACTGCACGCTGCGACGAGCCAGATAAAACAGCACCAAACTCATCATGAGGTGCGCGGCAGCAGCAAATTCAGTGGTAACGAGTACGAGCGTATGCATGAATGATAAGCAATAGTTTTTTCTTTACAATTTTGTAAAGCTGTTAAGATTTTATCAACAAATAGCACACTAAGTGTGCCGGTAGTCAGGCAAAAGTAGGAAACTTTTTTGGATAAATTGCGCAAAGGCAAAATTTATTTGTACTTTTGCCTTTGCAAAGAGGCTTGGTTTGAAGCTGTCTTTGCTGAGTACGGGAGGCTTTACTGGTCATATTGTATGGCAAAGTACCTGGTTGCAAAAACGGTTTGCCCAATGCTTACCCCTTGCAGCCCCACCCTTGCTTGAAAAAATTAAACATACACATTTCTGAATAGTGAACAACCGCATTTTCAAAATAGACATTGACGAAATATTGCGTTCGAAGGCCGGAAGTAAGGCTAAATTCGTTCCGGGATTTGTGCGCAACTGGCTGAAAGGCATTGCCCATCAGGACGAAATTAACGAATTTCTGACGGACGTGGGCGATATGCAGGGGGTACCCTGGCTTGATGCTGTCATGAAATTTCTCGACGTCAGCCTGGAGGTGAGCGGTACCGAAAACCTGCCCGACGACGCGGACGGCCGGCGCTTTACCTTTGTCAGCAACCATCCGCTGGGCGGACCTGACGGTATTGCCATAGGGCAAATCTTAGGTCATCGCTACGACGGACGCATACGCTACCTGGTGAACGACTTGCTGATGAATCTGCACGGCCTTGCACCACTCTGTGTGCCGATTAACAAAACCGGCAAACAAAGCCGCGACTTTCCGCGACTGGTTGAAGCGGCTTTCGGCAGCGACAACCACATCATCATGTTTCCGGCCGGACTTTGCTCACGACGGGAAAAGGGGGTGGTACACGATTTGCCGTGGAACAAAACCTTCATTACCAAGAGCATCGAAACCCAACGCGATGTGGTGCCTATTTATTTTGACGGATGCAACTCCGACCGCTTTTACCGTTGGGCTTCCTTCGGGAAACGACTCGGACTCAAGTTCAACATCGCCATGCTGTTTCTGGCTGACGAAACATTCAAACACCGACACAAAACATTTCAGGTAAAAATCGGGAAACCTATTCCCTGGCAAACTTTCGACCATAGCAAAAAGCCTGCCGAATGGGCCAAATGGGTGGAAGATGAAGTTTATAGATTAAAATAGGTAATTATGCAACCAATTATATCGCCCGTCGACAAAGAACTCTTAAAAGCTGAACTGACACCGGAACGCCGATTGCGGTCGACGAACAAAGCGGGCAACGAAATTTACATCATTACTTATCACCAGGCGCCCAACGTGATGCGCGAAATAGGCCGTCTGCGCGAAATTGCTTTCCGGGCTGCCGGAGGGGGTACGGGATTGGAACTCGACTGGGACGAATTCGACACCTGCGAGCATCCTTACTACCAACTCATCGTGTGGGACCCTGAGGAAGAACGCATCCTGGGGGGATACCGCTTCCTGCCGGGTAAGGAAATTTCCTACGACGAGAACGGACAACCGCTGTTGGCTACAAGCCACATGTTTCACTTCTCGGACAAATTCTTGTCGACCTACATGGCTGATACCGTTGAACTGGGGCGGTCGTTCGTAACGCTCGAATACCAAAGTACGCGCGCCATGAGCAAGGGCATCTTTGCACTCGACAACCTGTGGGACGGACTCGGAGCTCTGACTGTGGTGATTCCGAACCTGAAGTATTTCTTTGGAAAAATGACGATGTATCCGTCGTTCAACCGACAGGCGCGCGACATGATTCTGTTTTTCCTGAACAAACACTTTGGCGACCGCGACAACCTCGTTACGCCCATCACACCGCTGAAAATTGATACGCCCATTAACGAACTCGAACAGCTTTTTGTGTACGATGACTTCAAGTCGGACTATCGCATTCTGAACACGGAGGTGCGTAAACGAGGCTATAACATTCCGCCGCTCGTCAATGCTTACATGGGGCTGAGCCCGACTATGCGTATGTTTGGCACTGCGGTGAACCATGAATTTGGCGAGGTGGAGGAAACGGGTATCCTGATTGCCGTAGACGAAATTCTGGAACAGAAGCGTATGCGCCACATCGATACTTTTGCCGTTGAACACCCCGACAGCTTGCGCTTGTTTGCTGATTTGTTCAAACCGAAAGATGAGTAAATAATTACGACCTATATAAAGAAGGGTGGTTTTCCTAATTCAAGAGCTTAAAATTAGGAAAACCACCCTTTATGGCTCAGTAGCAAAAATCCCCTGTACCATTTTACTGCCAGCCCTTGGGGCATTGCAGAAAACGGATACAGGGGATTTTTAGGTGCGCTCAACAGCGCTCAACAGCACGCACTGACTCGCGGGCCATGCTGCGCATGAAAGCGTTCGGGTGCCATTAAAGTTGGTCGGCAAAAGCAGCAATGGCGCGTTCGGCCGTGCGCACGGCTTCGTCAAGGGGGAAGGGCAATTCGCCGCCTGAGGCATTCAGGTGGCCGCCGCCATTGAAAAACTGTTCAGCCATTTTGTTACACGGAAAATCGTCGACTGAACGCAACGACACACGCACCACATCGCGCTCTGTGTCTTCGCGCAGCGAAATGCTCAAGCGCATTCCTTTTACTTGCAAGGGCATATTGACCAATCCTTCGGCATCGCCGCGAATAAAGTTGAAACGCTTCATTTCTTCGCGCGTCAACGTAAAGATAGATGCCCGGTTGCCGGCATGAAACTGCAACTTTTCGTACATGATGTAGCCCATGAGGCGGATGCGGTCAACAGAATAGACATTGAATACATTGCGGTAAATCTTGTCCTTGTCAATGCCTTTGGTCAGCAGCAAAGAAATGATTTCGTAAATTTCGGGATCGTTCGAATTGTACGTAAAGCCGCCGGTGTCGGTCATCATGCCGGTGTAAATGCAGGTGGCGCACTGACGCGTCATGTTGTCGAAACCGCCCAACTGGTGAATCAAACGGAACACGAGTTCGCTCGTTGAACTTTTGTCGGGATACGATATCACCATTTTGGCCATGGCAGTGTCGGGGTTCAAATGATGGTCGATGATGATGCGGTCGGCCTTGGCACGCGAAACTGCGGCTCCCATTTCCTGCAAACGGTTCAAGCCGTTGAAGTCGAGACAGAAAATGAGGTCGGCTTCGTTGAGCACGGTCTGGGCTGCGGCTTCGTGGCGGAGGTAATACTGTATGATGTGGGAATTGGGCAACCAACGCAAAAAGTCGGGATAGGGATTGGGCATGATTACGTTGACCTGCTTGCCCAACGACATGAGGTATTCGGCCCAGGCTAATGATGAGCCCACCGCATCTCCATCGGGTCCGCGGTGCGCGCATACCACCACTTTACGGCTTTGCTGAATGATTTGCAGCAAAGAAAACAGTTCTTGTTCAGTTAAAATCGGTTTCAAAATTAGCTGATTTTGGATTATCACTAAAGGTGGCTTACAATGCTTTCATAAAGTCGATTTCAGCACTGGGATCGGGAGCCTTGAAAATGGCAGAACCGGCTACGAGTACATCGGCTCCGGCCTCAACGAGGCGCGCACCGGTTTCGCGATTTACACCACCATCAATTTCGATAAGGGCTTTTGAACCCGTGCGTTCAATGAGTTCGCGCAGGCGGCGTGTTTTGTCGACGGAATGTTCAATGAATTTCTGACCGCCAAAACCGGGATTCACTGACATGAGCATCACCAAATCGAGGTCGGCAATGATTTCTTCCAATACGCTGACGGGGGTGTGCGGATTGAGCGTTACACCGGCCATCATGCCTTCGGCCTTGATTTGCTGCACAACGCGATGAAGGTGAGTGCAGGCTTCGTAGTGTACGTTCATTACCTTGGCGCCTAAGGCCTTGACTTCCTTGATAAACTTTTCGGGACGAACAATCATCAGGTGTACATCGAGCGGCTTGGTGGCGTGCTGTGCCATGGCCTGCATGACGGGAAAACCGAACGAAATGTTGGGCACAAATTCTCCGTCCATTACGTCGAGGTGATACCAGTCGGCCTGGCTGTTGTTGAGCATTTCTAAGTCGCGTTGCAAATTACCGAAATCGGCCGATAAAAGCGAAGGGGATACGATTGCCATAGCGTGATATGATTTGAGTTGAAATTTCAAAAAAAGAAAACACTTACACAGGGTTCGAAAATGTGGCTTTGCGCCATGCAGTAATCATGAAAAAAGACGTACCTTTGTGTTTCAACGGCGAAACACGGTTACGGTCTTACCCATTTCTGTACCTGTTGTAGCCGGACGAAAGCCGCAATTGGATGCGACTTTGCCTTAACTGCAAAATTACTAAAAATATATAGCATGAAACGACTTCCCTTAGAGGATTTTTTTAGAAACTCAGAACGAACGGCCTACCAGTTATCGCCGGATGGACGCCAAATTTCGTATATGGCTCCGTGGAACGACCGCCTTAACGTGTTTGTGAGACCTGTGGGTAGCCCCGATACCGAATCGGTGCGCATTACGGCCGAAACTGAACGCAGCGTGGCGGGCTACATGTGGGCCGACAATGAGCGTCTGCTGTTTATGAAAGACACGGCGGGCGACGAAAACTATCAGCTCTACGGGGTGCGCAACGATGGCTCTGACTTGCGCGCCTATACGGCTTTTCCGGGGGTGCGTTCATCCATCATCGACGACCTTGAGGAACAACCGGGCTTTGTGCTGATTGGCTTGAACCAGCGTAACCCTGAGGTGTTCGACCCCTACCGTCTGAACCTTGAAACCGGAGAACTGACGCTGCTGGCTGAAAATCCGGGCAACATTCAGGGATGGATGACCGACCACAACGGTGCACTGCGTGTGGCTACTGCCATCGTGGATGGGGTGAACACGCAAATTCTGTATCGTGACACGGAGGATGAACCTTTCCGCGCTGTACTTACCACGAACTTCCGCGACCTGGTGGGCTTTATGGAGTTTACGCCCGATAACCGCGAGGTGTATGCTGCAACGAACCTGAATCGCGACAAAACGGTGCTGGTGCGCATGAATCCGGCGACTTGCGAGGAACTGGAACTGCTCTACGAAAACGAGGATTATGACATTGCCAGCATCAGCTATTCGCGTAAACGCAAAAAGTTACTGAGTGTGTACTGCACGGGGCACAAGGAACCGATTCGTCACTACTTTGACGAGGAGGAGAAGGCGCTGCGCGAAAGAATCAAAGCGCACTTTCCCGACAAGCGTTTCGGGGTGGCTGACACGGACAAGGAGGAGAACTTTTACTTGATTTATGTGGGCGGCGACCGCACTCGGGGTGCCTACTGGTTCTACGATGCTCAAAACGATACGGTGGAACATATTGCTGATTTGGCTCCGTGGATTCACGAAGAGGACATGTGCAGCATGCACCCGGTGAGCTACACCTCGCGCGACGGACTGCACATCGAGGCTTACTTGTCGTTGCCGGACGGACTGACGCCTGAAACGGCGCATCACCTGCCGGTTATCATCAATCCGCATGGTGGACCGTGGAGCCGCGATACGTGGGGTTTTTCGTCGGAAGTGCAGTTCCTTTGTAACCGGGGCTATGCGGTGTTCCAAATGAACTTCCGTGGGTCGACGGGCTACGGACGCCGTTTCCTTGAAGCAAGCTATAAGCAGTGGGGACTGAAGATGCAGGACGACATTACCGATGGTGTGGAGTGGCTCATCGCGCAGGGTATTGCCGACCCGAAGCGTGTGGCTATTTACGGTGGCAGCTACGGTGGCTATGCCGTATTGGCCGGTCTGGCTTTTACGCCCAACCTCTACGCTTGCGGCATTGACTATGTGGGCGTGAGCAACTTGTTTACGTTCATGAACACCATTCCACCCTACTGGCGTCCGATGCTCGAAATGATGTACGAGCAGGTGGGCAACCCTGAAACGGACCGCGAACAGCTCACTGCCACTTCGCCGGCTTTGAACGCTGACCGCATTTGTGCGCCGCTGTTTATTGCGCAGGGAGCGAACGACCCGCGTGTGAACAAGGCCGAAAGTGACCAAATGGTTGAAGCTTTGCGACAAAGAGGGGTTGAGGTGGAGTACATGGTAAAGGACAACGAGGGCCACGGCTTTCACAACCAGGAAAACCGCTTCGACTTTTACCGCGCCATGGAGGCGTTCCTCAGTAAACACTTGATGAACTGCTAATTGGGAAGCAAAGCAGGTTGACAGCCCCCTTCTGCTACCCGAAAAAGGCATTTGGAAGGATTTGTGTAAACGAAAACGGTCGTACAGAAGGCAGCGATGGCTGACATTCTGTACGACCGTTTTTTAAGGTTATGAAAAGTGCGAAGGCTTAGGCGTGAACGAAGGTGCCGATGTTTTCGCCGCTCAGCACCTTTTTCAGGTTACCTACTACATCCATGTTGAACACATAGATGGGGAGTCCGTTTTCGCGACACATGGCTGTGGCGGTGATGTCCATCACTTTCAAGCCGCGCGAGAGCACTTCATCGTAGGTGATGTCGTCGAACTTCGTAGCCGTGGGGTCCTTTTCGGGGTCGGCGGTGTAAACGCCATCCACGCGCGTTCCCTTGAGCATAACGTCGGCTTCGATTTCGATGCCGCGCAATGATGAGCCGGTGTCGGTGGTGAAATAGGGACTACCCGTTCCGCAGCTAATGATGGCCACTTCGCCGCGTTCCATGGCTTCAATGGCTTTCCATTTGCTGTAGAACTCGCCGATGGGTTCCATGCGGATGGCTGTGAGCACGCGACTCTTTACGCCAATGGCACCCAAAGCTGAACTCAGAGCCAAAGAGTTGATAACCGTGGCACACATACCCATTTGGTCGCCCTTGACACGGTCAAAACCTTTACCAGCACCGCTCAGGCCACGGAAAATGTTTCCACCGCCAATGACGATGCTGATTTGAATGCCCATGTTCAGAGCTTCCTGAATTTGCAGGGCATATTCGTTGAGGCGTTTTACGTCGATACCGTAACCTTGTTCGCCCATCAGGCTCTCGCCACTGAGCTTCAGCAGAATGCGCTTAAATTTTGCCATAAGTATTTGTTAGAGTTTGATGATTACTGACTGATGATTGGTTAATGAGGCTGCAGGGTGTGTTTGGCAAGGTGCCGCACAGACAGCCATGTTACAAATGTAGGAAATTATTTTTTTACAATAGGAAGTGAATCTGAGAATTTCACCAATCGGCCGTCATTTACTTAAAAATGCGAGGATATAGCAGCCCTTGCACTGCGCCTCGACTGCCTAAGTACACCAGAAAAGCCGTCCAAAGCACAGGGTTACTTGCCGGAAACATGGCCAAAATGGCGAAGTAAGCACCGGCGGCAAAAGCCATGCTCAGCAGCATTTGGCGCGTTGATGTGGTGCCGATAAAGAGGCCGTCGAATAGGAAAGCCGGAAAACTGATTAGCGGAATGGCTACAGCATAGGGCAGATAGTCGGCAGCCGTGGTGCGTACTGCCGCATCGTTTGTGAGCAGGGCAACGAGGAGTTCGCCGCCCAAAGCATACGCTGCGGTAAACAGTCCGGCCAGCACCAGCCCCCACTGAAACAAACGACGGGTGAGCAGGGAAAAGCGCGTACGGCTGCGGGCTCCGTAATAACGTCCGCCCAAGGCTTCACCTGCGTAGGCAAAACCGTCCATGACGTAGGAGAACAGAATGAAAAATTGCATGAGCAGGGTATTGGCGGCTAAGGCGAGGTCGCCACGGGCTGCACCGGCTGAGGTGAAGTAAGTGCTTACGGCAATAAGACAGAGTGTGCGCAGAAAAATGTCGCGGTTAACGCTGAAAAAGCGGCGGAAGGCCATTGCATTCATGACCAAACGGGAAGCCGTGTGGCATGCTTGTGGCTGGTAGTACTGCTTGAACCATAGCTGAACGGACAGCCCCATACCGGCGTATTGCGCAATTAGGGTACCTATAGCGACTCCCTCGATTTTCCAACCGAAACCCATTACGAAGAGCAGACTGGTGACAATGTTTACTACATTCTGCACAATGGCCACATACATGGGGAAACGTGCATTTTGCATACCGAGAAACCAGCCCAGCAAACTGTATTGGGCCAAAACTGCGGGGGTTCCCCAAATGAGGCAGGCAAAGTAAGTGCGCGCGTGGTTTTCTACTTCGGGGGTGGCGTTTATCCATTGAAAAGCCACGTTAACCAGGACGTGTTGCAGCAGAATAAGTGACAGCCCCAAGGTGAGCGCAACAAGAAGCGA
>FR901692.1:0-8246 GCA_000437675.1 Prevotella sp. CAG:891 | reverse complement strand
GAAACAAAATAGCCAATGTTTCGGCTGTACGGCCTGCACCGTAAGCTTGCGCCGTCATTCCGCCAGTGCCCATGCGCAGAAAGCCGAACAGCCAGTAGGCCATGTTGAACAGCATACCGCCCACGGCTATGCCGCCCAAATAAGATGCTGCGCCCAAGTGACCCACAATCGTGGTGTCGACCAGGGCAAGGAGCGGCACGGTGATGTTCGACACAATGCTCGGCAGGGTGATGTTGAGTATTTGACGATTCATTATATATATGGAGTGAAAACAGGCTTAGAGCACAAACGAAACTTCCTTGAAAGCGTAAGTGCGAAAGTGACCACCTTCGTCCTTGAGTTCGAGGAGTCCGTCGCGGTGAACCTGTACGATACATGCGCGGAACGTACCGTTGGCATCGGCAAAGGTGTAGAAACCGTTGCGGCGATAAAGCAGTTTGTGGTAATCGCGTTCGACGAAGTCGGCAAAGCCCTCATAAAGCGAGGTGTATTCGCGGGTGAAATAGGTCAGCACATTGCGCAAAATGGCGGCACGGTCTACCTCCTTGCCCAAAATCTGATAAAGCGAAACGGGATTCGGTGCATCACTCACGAATTGACGCTGATTGACGTTGATGCCCACACCGACAAGGGTTTGCGTAATGCGCTTTTGGCATAGATCGTGTTCGAGCAACATACCGGCAATTTTCTGGTCCTTATAGTAAATGTCGTTGGGCCACTTGATGCGGATGTCGTTGCCTCCATATTGTTTCAGGGCCTTGGCCACAGCGAGTGCCAAACACTCGGACAACAAAAAGTGATGACGCGGCTGAATGAGCGGCGAGGGGCAGAAGCGGAAACTGAGCAACAGGTTTTGGCGGTCGTCGGCCTCCCAATGCGAACCGCGCTGTCCGCGTCCGGCTGTTTGGAAATCGGCCGTGAGCAGTTCGAAGCGCGTGGGTTCCACCGTTGGCCCGGCCTCAGCCGAAGTGTCGGGCAAGGGCGGATAGGCGCGTACCACGTTCATCGTGGAGTCCACCTCGGGCAAATGCGTATGCGTCCAGCCTTGGGGCAAGTCGGGAAAGTGATAGAGCGTTTTTTTCGGCAATTTTTTTCGAACCTCGTCGTAGGCATGATCAATGAGGTCGACAATGAGCGCGTCGGACACCTGACCATCGAGCCGTACATCGTTCCACATTCGTTTGTTCCAATGCCATGCCCCCGTAATTTCCGGATACGCATCGCGCAGGGATACAGCGCGGTCGGGGTCGCATTTCATGGTGACGAGATGCGGCCGTTCGAGGTCGATGCAACAGAATATTTTGTCGAAAAAGCGAAAAGCCACAAATTCGGGGCCGAAAGGCGTATCCTCTGTTACCAAAGGTTTGGCCAAACAGATTTCGCGAATTTTTTCAATGTTCATCATAAAGAAATTAAATAATACGTTTACGGAAGAACAGTGGTAGCCGGTAGTTCAAAAAGTGGTAGCCGGAAATTCAAAAAAAATGCGCCAACATAGATTGCAGCGCATTTTTTTATACCTGAAATTCCGCTTTACCCTTGCGTCCGCTGTGTTCCAGATAAACACCCTCTTCGGTGTAGGCATTGCGCAAGTGCGTCAGTTTGAAAGGTTGCGCTTTGCCCACCACGGTGATGATGTCGTAGCGATAGGGGCGTTCCAGCAAACCGTTGCGGGCAAGGTACGCCCGCGCTGCCGCAATGAGGTTTCGCTTTTTGTAAAGCGTCACGGCCTCGGCGGCCGGTGCAAAGTCCTCGCTGCTGCGCGTTTTCACCTCGACAAACACGATTTCGCCCCATTGTTCTGCCACGATATCAAGTTCAAGGTGTGACCTACGCGCCAGTTATGCGCCAGCAGCGTGTAGCCCTGCTTTGTCAGATAAAGCAAGGCCTCATATTCGCCCTGCGCGCCCAATTCGTTGTGCGCAGCCATCAGCGTTTGCGTTTAAAAAAGTCCTTCATGAGTTGGGCACATTCTGCTTCAAGAACCCCGTGTACCACCTCTGTTTTAGGGTGCAGGGCATGGGGCGCAAAAGCCGCATAACCCCGCTTCGGATCGGCTGCACCGTAGACCACACGGCCCACTTGCGCCCAACCGATGGCCCCTGCACACATGATGCAAGGCTCCACTGTGACGTAAATCGTACACACATCTAAGTATTTGCCGTTCAGCGCATTGGCTGCAGCCGTGATGGCCTGCATTTCGGCATGCGCCGTTACATCGTTGAGCGTTTCGGTCAGGTTGTGTGCCCGGGCAATGATGCGGTCACGGCATACCACCACTGCACCGACCGGCACCTCGTCGCTGTCGAAAGCCAGTTGCGCCTGTTCGAGCGCCTTGCGCATATAGTATTCGTCGGTCATGTTTCAAGAAGTTGCTTAGGGTTGGTCAATGAGTTGTAAAGCCACACGTCCGCGTTCATGGTCGATTTCAAGCACACGCACCATTACCTGCTGCTGAATGTGTACGACCTCGGCCGGATCTTTGACAAAGTGGTTCGCCATTTTCGACACGTGTATCAGGCCTTTCACCTTGATGCCCATGTCGACAAACGCGCCAAACTTCGTGATGTTCGTAATGACACCCGGCACTTCCATGCCTTCCTGTAGGTCGTCGATGGTATGCAGGTTTTCGGCAAAGCTAAATACCTTGATGGTGCCGCGCGGATCGCGTCCGGGTTTAGCCAGTTCGTCCATGATGTCGGTGAGTGTGGGGAGTCCCACCTCTGCGGTGCAGTATTTTTTCAGGTTGATGCTTTTGCGCGTATCGGCCGAGGCAATGAGTGTGGCAATGTCGCAGCCTGCATCCTTGGCCATTTGCTCCACCAGTTCGTAGCGTTCAGGATGTACCGCTGTGTTGTCGAGCGGATTTTTAGCTCCCGGTATGCGCAAAAAACCTGCACACTGTTCGTAAGCCTTGGCACCCAGACGCGGCACTTTGAGCAAAGCCTTGCGCGATGCAAAGGGGCCATTGGCCAAACGGAAATCAACGATGTTCTGTGCCAGCGCCGGTCCCAGTCCGGAAACATAGGTGAGCAAATGCTTCGAAGCGGTGTTGAGGTTTACGCCTACCGTGTTCACACAACTCTCAACTGTCAGGTCGAGCGACTTTTTCAGTGCGCCCTGATCTACATCGTGCTGATACTGCCCTACCCCGATGGCCTTCGGGTCAATTTTTACCAATTCGGCCAGCGGGTCGGCCAACCGACGGCCAATACTCACGGCACCGCGCACCGTTACGTCGTAGTCGGGAAATTCCTCGCGGGCTAATTTCGACGCTGAATAAACTGAAGCTCCATCTTCGCTGACCAGGAACACCTCAACTCCTTCGAGATGAAGCGACTGCACCAACTCCTCTGTTTCGCGTCCTGCCGTACCATTACCAATGGCAATGGCTTCGATGCCATAGTCGCTGACCATGTTCGAAACCTTCAAGCCCGAGCGTGCATATTCATTTTTGGGTTGGTGGGGATAAATGGTTTCGTTGTGCAGCAAATTGCCCTGCGCGTCCAGACAAACAACCTTGCAACCCGTACGGAAACCCGGGTCAATGCCCATGATGCGCTTTTGACCCAGAGGAGGCGAAAGCAATAATTGCTTGAGATTTTCGGCAAACACGCGGATGGCCTCGTCGTCGGCCTTCAGTTTGCCGGCTGCGGCAAATTCTGTTTCGATGCTCGGTTTAAGCAGTCGCTTGTAGGCATCGGCCAGCGCCATTTCAACCTGCGGTGCAGCCGGGGTGCCGGTTTTGACAAAGGGACGCTCCATGCGGCGCAGACAGTCGTCCTCGTCGGCCGGACTGATACTCACGCGCAAAAAGCCCTCGGCCTCGCCGCGACGCATGGCCAGCAGGCGGTGCGATGTGCAGCGGCGCAAAGGTTCGCTCCAATCAAAATAGTCGCGGAATTTCACAGCCTCTGCCTCTTTGCCCTTTACCACTTTGGAGTGGATTACGCCCGAAATCTCGAACGAGCGGCGCACCGTTTGTCGGGTGCGTTCGTCTTCGTTAAAGCGTTCGGCCAAAATATCGCGTGCGCCTTGCAATGCTGCATCTACGTTTTCCACTTCGTCAGTCACAAAGCGTTCGGCTTGTTTTTCGGGTTGTGCCATGGGGTTCAGCAGCAGCAGGTTGGCAAGGGGTTCCAATCCCTTTTTGCGTGCCACTTCTGCCCTGGTTCTGCGCTTGGGCTTGAAGGGGAGGTACAGGTCCTCGAGCTGCGTGGCATCCCAGCATTGCTCGATGCGATTGCGCAGTTCGTCGGTCAGTTTACCCTGTTCTTCGATTGTTTTGAGCACATATTCGCGTCGGTGAACCAGTTCTTCGAGTTTATCGTTTTGTTCCTTCACTTCTGTCACCTGCACCTCGTTCAGTCCGCCCGTTGCTTCTTTGCGGTAACGGCTGATAAAGGGGATGGTAGCTCCGGTTTGGAGTAATTCTATGGTATTGGCCACCTGCTTGAGACGCAGTCCCAATGCTTTAGCGATGATTTCAGCAATAGTCATAAAGTATATATTTGGGTTAAAGGGCCATGATGATCCTTTTTTTTATGAAGTCGTCTGAACTTTTATGAAATTCAATCTTCTGAGAAAAAGTTTAGACGACTTCTATATTTTCTCGACAGCAAAGTTAGTTTAAATCGGCGTTTCAGCCTACTGATAAAGGAAGAAATCTATTTTGTACGGACTTATTCAAAAGGCTCTGTCACGAATCGTGTGGGTGATGGGTATTGTAAATGGCAATCGTAATTTTCGACATTATGCTTCCGCTTATTTCTCAAAGTATAACCTCCTATCACGTTGGATTGGAAAGCATTTCGCGGCTTATGGCGCGCAAGGCGAATTTAACAAATAGGTCAATAAACGCAAAAATGGAAAACTCGCTTTGTTCTTCACTTTCAAGGCGGAATTAGCGTGAATGGAACCTATTTTGGCGTTTTTCAGAACGCGCTGATTATCAGCAGTTCCGAGATTCGTAAAACTAATTCCGAGATTCGTAAAACAAGCTCGGAACTAATTCAAACAAGCTCGGAACTAATTTCGACAAGCTCGGAACTAATTTCGACAATCGCTGCGTAATTTTTGACGATAGCTCAGCGCACTGTTCAAACAACGGCATGGAGTAAGGAAAACAGCTCACTAATTTTGATATAAATTCAACAATCAAATAGTGTGCTGTTTAACATTTGCGGCAAAGGATACTGTGAGGCTTAGAGCATTAGCCATACAAATCGTGACGGAGGCATGATTTTGAGCACCTACTTAAAATCACATTTCATATAAAAAAAGCCACGTTATGCACTTGGCTCAAAATAAATGGCTACCTTTGCAGTAAGCTAACTTAATGGATACACAGCCTGTCAAACTGCCTAACTCGTTTTTTTCAGTTTCTCGAATATGTGTCTATCCGTTTGTATCGACAACAATTTACGGAATCTAACATACGATATTCACACAATGAAAATTCTCGTTATCAATTGCGGAAGCTCTTCCATCAAGTACAAACTCTACGAAATGGACGACAAGAGCGTACTTGCTGCCGGCGGCATTGAAAAAATCGGCCTCGAGGGCTCGTTCTTGAAAACAAAAATCAACGGTGAAACCAAAATCATCGAATCAGCTTGCCCCACTCACACCGAGGGTATCAAACTCATGTTCGACACCCTGCTCAATCCTGAGTACGGAGCAATCAAGAGCCTTGACGAAATCAGCGCAGCAGGTCATCGTATCGTGGCCGGTGGTCGCTTCACGAAGAGCCAGATTGTAACTGACCAGATGCTCGAAGAGTGGAAGCAATATATGGAACTCGCTCCGCTTCATAGCGAAGCACACCTCAAAGGCTATGTGGCTGTAAAGAAAATGTTGCCCAACCTGCCTCAGGTGTTCGTGTTCGACACGGCTTTCCACCAGACCATGCCTGCCAAGGCATATATGTATGCCGTTCCTTATAAATATTACGAACAGAACAACATCCGTCGTTGGGGTGCTCACGGAACGAGCCACCGCTTCGTTACGGCTCGTGTGTGCGAACTCCTCGGCGTTAAACCCGAAGAAGTACGCATCGTAACTTGCCACATCGGTAATGGTGCTTCAGTTTCTGCCGTTAAGTTCGGACAGTGCGTCGACACGTCAATGGGCTTGACTCCGCTCGAAGGCTTAATGATGGGTACCCGTTCGGGTGACATTGACCCCTCAGCTGTGCTCAGCATCATGAAGAAGGAAGGTCTTACCCCCGACGAAATGAGCGACCTGCTCAACAAGAAGAGCGGTGTGCTCGGTATCTCAGGCATTTCAAGCGACATCCGCGAGGTTGAAGCCGGCATTGAAGCTGGTGACGAACACGCCAAACTCGCTATGGAAATGTACGACTACCGCATCAAAAAGTATGTGGGTGCCTACGCAGCTGCTATGGGCGGTGTAGACATCGTGGTGTTCACGGCCGGTGTCGGCGAACATCAGTGGGATGTGCGTCGCGGTGCAGTTCATGGTCTTGAATTCATGGGCATCGAACTCGACGAGGAAAAGAACCGCAAAAACTGCGGCGAGGAAGAAATCATTTCTACCCCTGCCAGCAAGGTTAAGGTAGTGGTTGTTCCCACCGACGAGGAATTGCTCATTGCCAGCGATACCCTCGACCTCATCAAGTAAAAAATAACCAGGAAAACCGGGGTATCCTCAAATACCCATACTGTTAAGATTTTTGAGTGCTGCTGTTCTGCACAGCGCACCCTCGCAGGCAAAAATGCGCCACTGCATGCTTTGTTTCGACACAAAGTTATTCAGTGGCGCATTTTTCGTTATTTAAATGGGTAATTGACAAAATGACTGCCTTGCACAGCGTGTGAAAGGAATAACAGGAAATAATGACAGAACATCGGACGTTGAAAAGCATCGGAAAGAAGAAAAAACAGACTTTTCAAAGTCGCGCAACTGCATAAAACTGCAATTTGGGGCAAACTTACGCAGAAATCACGCAATATAAGTATGTTTCTGCTTAATAATTATTAAAAAAGTGGCACGACATTTCATTTCTTCGTAATTTTGCAATATCTAAGGCGTAAAAAGAAGAAAAATCCATGCTGATTTTGCGCTTTGGCAGCATTTTTGCTTGCCTTTTACACAAAAAAACCTTTAATGAAAGGACGTGCGTGCATTCATTCGTATGTGCGTGCGGTTATGTATTTTAGGATATGCGACAACTAAAAATAAACAAATGTATTACCAACCGCTCAAGTGCGGCGTTGGACAAGTATTTGGTGGAAATCGGCCGTGAAGACCTCATTTCAACGGACGAAGAAGTAGAATTGGCACAGCGTATTCATAAGGGCGACCAGGAAGCGCTTGACCGTCTGACACGCGCCAACCTGCGTTTCGTAGTCAGTGTGGCCAAACAATACCAGAACCAAGGACTTACGCTCAACGACCTCATTGACGAGGGTAACCTCGGCCTGATTAAGGCTGCGCAGAAATTCGACGAAACGCGAGGATTCAAATTTATTTCCTATGCCGTTTGGTGGATTCGTCAAAGCATTCTGCAAGCCATTTCAGAGCAGAGCCGTATCGTTCGTATGCCGCTGAACCAAGTAGGTTTCCAGAGCAAACTGACCAAGGCTATCGTCAACTTCGAACAGGAGTTTGAACGCAGACCTTCGGTTGCTGAATTGGCTGACTTGCTCGAAACGGATGTGGCTAAGGTACAGGAAGCACTCGGAACGAACGGTAAGAAGGTGAGCGTTGATGCTCCTTTCCAGGACGACGATTCGAACTGTCTGATTGATATCATGACTGACGATGGCGCTCCCGGTACCGACAACCAAATGGAAAAGGAATCGCTTGCCTCCGACCTCGATGCCGCACTGACCACGCTCTCTGACCGTGAACGTCAGGTACTGAAAATGCTTTTCGGTATCGGACGCAACGAAATGACTGCCGAAGAGGTGGCTAATACACTCAACCTGACTCGCGAACGTGTACGCCAAATTAAGGAACGCGCCTTGCGCCGCCTTCGCGAAGCAGACAACATCAACATTCTGACGAAATACTTAGGTTAATCTCTGCGTATTTACAGCGTCAGCATCACACTGCGGGAATGCCAAACTGTTGCGAAACAGTTGGCATTCCCGCTTTCTTTATTGCATGGGTTTGAATGATTTTGTATGCTACGAAAAAGCCGGGCGAGGAAAAACGGATTTCCTCGCCCGGCTTTTGTCTTTTTTAAATGAAGTCGTCTGAACTTTTATGAAATTCAAGAT
>FR901691.1 GCA_000437675.1 Prevotella sp. CAG:891 | reverse complement strand
CATGCCTTTAGGCGTGGGTAGCTCACCAAATATATCAATAAAGCTAAAATATAGCCATGAGCCGTTTGGCTGATTGCGGCACGAAACAAGCGTGACGCGAACCAAGGTTGTGTGGTTTGTGAAAGTGTTGATTATCAGTAGTTCCGATTTTGTTGAAACTAGCTCGGAACTAATTCGAACAAGCTCGGAACTAATTTTCACAAGCTCGGAACTAAATTCAACAATCTCGGAACTAATTCGAACAATCGTGGAGTAAATTTTGACAAGGCGCAGTTCTGTGCTTTAACCGACTGTGAACTGATGGCATGTTGCTGCTTGATATTTAACGGAAGTTTAATTTTGGAAGAGGTTTGTCATTCACATCTTACATGGAGGCAGGCTATAGTGAGGAGTTAGATACGGCTACGCATGTGCTGGGAGCCCAAAAAGAAAAGCCCCAAGGCTTGACACGGAGAGGAGGAAAACTCTGTGTCAAGCCTTGGGGCTTTCGTTCAAACGGTGAATAGGGGGGATGCGTTATAAGTGGGTGCTCAAAATTATTTTAATTTTTCTATCGAAACATTTTTACTTTGAATCACGTTTTTGCATCGTATCCATTTGTTCTGCACCATAGCACAATTCAAATATAGAAGTCGTCTAAACTTTTCTGACGAAGATTT
>FR901690.1 GCA_000437675.1 Prevotella sp. CAG:891 | reverse complement strand
AATTTAGAAGAGATAAATCTCCAAATCAAATCCTTGTCAGAAAAGTTTAGACGACTTCATAATCTGCTTCTGGACTAACTCTAATATGATAAAGTTATACTCAAAAGATAATCCTATAGAAAGAATTCAGAAAGTTGTTGATGTTCTGAATAGTGGAGGCGTAATAATATACCCGACGGGTATGACTTATGCCTTAGGATGTCATGCCTTGAAAGAACGTGCGGTAGAGCGTATTTGTAAAATAAAGCAAGTTAACCCGGCCGCGCATAATTTGTCTGTGGTATGTTATGACATGAGCAGCATTAGTGAATACGCACACATCAGTACTCCTATATATAAGTTGATGAAGCGTAATTTGCCTGGGGCATTTACATTTATACTTCCAGGTAAAAATAAACTTCCTAAAATATTTAGAAAGAGAAAATCAAACGAAATAGGAATACAGATGCCTGACAATCCGATACTCAGAGATATTTTAGAAGTGCTAAATGCGCCACTCATGACAGCTTCATTGCCAATATCTGTCGATCAGGATTTGAATGAATTGATAGATCCCGAACTTGTAAACGAAAAATATGAGTCTGTGGTTGATTTGGTTATAGATGGTGGAGTGGGGCAGGAGGGTGCTTCGACTGTAGTAGATTGTCTTGGCGAGGATTATCAAATTATTCGTCAAGGAAAAGGTGTGCTTATTTAATGATTGAATCTAGACAACTAATAACATAATTCAAGTATGAATACATTTTTAATTCGTGCAATCGGAGCTGTGGCTCTGGTAGGTATGCTGTCAGGCTGTGAGGATGATGAGGAAAAATATCGCTCAGAACCACCCTTGGTTGCTGATATGGTTGTGACTTCGCTCAAAGATGGTAGTAGTAATATTCATGTAGGAGATAAATTTACGGTGACCCTTGTTCAAAAGAAAAAGGGACGTCTTCTGAATGCCAGTAAGTATTCATGGAGCTCTACTCCTTCAGGGCTTGCACATAAAAATGCTCTGCAGAGCGTTATTTATGATCAAGAAAGTCAAAATCCTGTGGATACACTTACTGCTGATGCGGTGGGTGATTACCGAATTAATTTTTCAGGTAAATACAATGCGTCAGGAAATACGCAGTTTTGGTCTAATAAATATGGCGTTTCATTTACTGAAAACTTTGGCGACGGAAATGGAAAGGCTACTTATACAACGGGAGGTATATTGTATTTTACGGTTCAAGCCTATAAAAATATAAAGGTGCTCCCTTAAATTGCATGAGTTTTTGTTTGCTGATTTTTCCGGAGTTAATCCTGTAAAATAGGGCTAAATCTCTGGAAAAATCAGTTTTTAGTGCTGAAAAACGGCGTTTCAGCAAAAAAATGAAGAAAAAATCAATTTTTTTGCTGAAAATATTTGGCAGAACCAAATATTGCTCGTATCTTTGCAATCGCAAAACAGCAATAAAGTGTAACACTTAAATGCTTAATGCAATCCCACTTAATGGGTAAGTGCTGTACGGTTTGCACCCTTCGAATCCTCCAGGGCTTGACCGCAGCAAAGGTAGTCGGTGTCGCTACGCGATACAGTCAGCTTACCCACCCGCCTCTTTAGCTCAGTT
>FR901689.1 GCA_000437675.1 Prevotella sp. CAG:891 | reverse complement strand
GCAATTCAAATGTAAAAATAATTTTGAACACCTACTAAATTAGAAAAAAACTGACTCAAAACTGCGACTTTGAAATACCCCAAATAGGTAGCGTAAAAGAAAAAAAGCAAAATACTCACAATGACACAATCGAAATGGAAACGGCGTACACTGCAAATAGGCATTACGATACTTTGCATCACAAGTGCCGGAGTAATAGGCACATCGTACGGACTACTTAACTATTCACTGACTCCCCAAACGGACAACAGAAACAAAGCACTAAAGTGGCACGAAGCAGACAGTTTATACCCTGGACTTCGCACATGGCACGATTCACTTAAAACGCTTGGTAAATGGCAAGATACAACGATTGTTGCTACAGATGGAACCAAACTATATGCAGAATATGTGAAGGCTGACCATTCACAGGGTAAAACGGCTGTATTAGTTCATGGATATGGCGACTGTAATGTCGACATGATGCCTATTGGAAGAATGTATGCTGACAAACTTGGTATGAATATTTTGTTACCTGACTTACGCTATGCAGGAAAATCAGAAGGTAACCACATACAAATGGGGTGGAATGACCGGTTAGATATAAAACAATGGGTATCAACATTACCACAACTGTTTGGCGACAGCGCAAAAGCTGTGATTCATGGTGTTTCGATGGGAGCAGCCACTACAATGATGCTCTCAGGCGAAACTGATATTCCTGCGTACGTAAAAGGATTTGTTGAAGATTGTGGTTACACATCGGTCGATGAACAATTTAGCAAAGAACTGTACGAACGATTCCATTTACCACGCCAACCATTCATACCTATAGCTTCAACAATATGTCGCTATAAATACGGCTGGACCTTTAAAGAGGCTTCAGCACTGGAACAAGTGAAGAAATGCAAGCGACCCATGCTGTTCATACATGGATCGGCCGATAAGTTCGTGCCAACCCGAATGGTATATCCCTTATATGCTGCACATTCTGGGCCAAAAGAACTTTGGATTACACCTGGGGTGGAACATGCCAGAAGCTATCATGACTATCCGAAGGAATATCTCAATAAAACAAAAGCGTTTCTTGAAATTTGCTTTCGATAAGGATACCTAAAAATTAAAAGGCTTATTAAATCATACATCAATGGAAGTGCCACAACGCAGTGGTACTTCCATTTTTATTAGGCTGCTTTTTCATCCGTCAAGCTAAGAAG
>FR901688.1 GCA_000437675.1 Prevotella sp. CAG:891 | reverse complement strand
CCCGATTTCATTTTTTTTCGCGTGTGAAAAATGCACCGGAATGCCCATAGATAAAGGGCTGAATGCCCATTCAGAGCTGTGGAAAACTTTCGAGGTGCGATATTAGGCAGCAAAAAAATTTGGATTTCGATATTTTCGTGTTGTATCTTTGCTTCGCGAAGTCAGGCTGCACCTCAGCATAACTTTCGAAAACGAGTTTTCAAGTTCTGCATTCGGTTTGCACTGACTTTGCACTTGCTAAGTGAGGCTGCGAGTGGAGCCCCACAGATGAAAAAACAATATTCCTTATTCATTCAGCGTTCTTTGACATTTTGTTACAACAGAAAGTAAGGCAGGTAAGCCTGTCTGAAACCCGGATGCATTGTTGATTTTACCACACACTTTTTGTGACTGAGCCGAGCTTTCAAGTATGTGATTACGTCCAAGATAGGTGGACATTCATTGCATTTAAGCAGCTCAGGAACAACCAGCTACGACACAATAACACCGATTTAAAAGTAAAAATAATCAGGAACATCTACTTAAGATGGCAAATAATTTTGTTGACCAACTTAAAATTTTTAATTTTGCCCTTCAGGATGCGAAATGGTGACCTCTGCCCCGAATGCCCCACAATGAGGCTGAAGAACAAGGGAGAAAACCACACAATCATCCACCTAAAACTAACGCCTTGAGCCATTCAAGTTAATTATTTATTGAAAGCAAGGCCACTCACATAAAGGAGTGTCGGAAACAACAGCACGCTCCATAAGCCAAATCAAACAGCATGCAAGAATTTGAACTGATTGCCAAAACCTTTCAAGGACTCGAAGAGGTGTTGGCACAAGAATTGATTGAACTGGGTGCCAATAACGTAGCCATTGGCCGACGTATGGTGTCGTTTACGGGCGACAAGGCCATGATGTACCGGGCCAACTTCTGCCTGAGAACGGCAATACGCATTTTGATGCCCGTGAAGCACTTTAAAGCTAAAGATGCCGATGAGGTGTATGCAGCTGTACGCAGCATTGACTGGAGCAAGTATCTCGACACAAATACGACTTTCGCAGTGGATTCAGTGGTGTTTTCAACCGAATTCCGCCACTCGAAATTCGTGGCGTACAAGGTGAAGGATGCTATCGTTGACTACTTCCGCGATACTACTGGCGAACGTCCGAATATTCGCATCACCAACCCTGACGTGAAACTGAACATACACATCGCCGACGAAGACTGTACGCTGTCGCTCGACTCATCGGGCGAAAGCCTGCATATTCGCGGCTACCGCGTGGGCAGCGTAGAGGCTCCCATCAACGAGGTGCTGGCTGCCGGCTTGATTAAACTGACGGGATGGAAGTATGATACAGACTTTATCGACCCCTTCTGCGGTTCGGGTACGTTGCTCATTGAGGCGGCGCTGATGGCACGCAACATTTATCCGGGTGTGTTCCGCAAGGAATTCGGCTTTGAAAAATGGAAGGACTTTGACCGCAAACTGCTGGACGAAATATACAACGACGATTCGCAGGAACGCGAATTTGACCATAAGATATACGGCTACGACATTAACCTGCCGGCTATCGAGGTGGCTACAAAGAACGTGAAGAGCGCAGGCGTGGCCGACATCGTGGTGCTGAAACAACAGGATTTCCGCAAATTTACGCGTCCGTCGGAGAATGCGCTGATTGTGACGAATCCGCCCTACGGTGAACGACTGACACCGCCCGACTTGCTGAACCTGTATCAGCACATCGGTAAGGTGATGAAAAACGAGTTCTCGGGCGGCGAGGCTTGGATCATTTCGTCGAAACAGGAACTCTTCGAAAACATCGGCCTGCGTGCCAGCTTCAAAATTCAGCTGTTTAACGGTTCGCTCGACTGTGACTTCCGCAAATACCAGCTTTTCCAAGGTAAACTGGGCGATTTCCGCGCACAGGGCGGCAAAATCAAGACTGACGAGGAGCGCAGACTGATGAGCGACAGCAAACGATTCAAAACAAACCGCGAGGAGTTCAAACAGCGATTCAGCGACAACCCACTGCGACACGGAGAGGGCAAGGACGAACTTGACGACCAGTACCTGATTCTGCGTCACAAACACCGCTACTTTGAAAACAGCAACCTGGGCGGCGGCAAAAGCGCACGCGACGAAGGACGAAAGGGCGGTGACTTCAAGAAAGGTGGCGACTTCAGAAAGGGAGGTGACTTCAAGAAAGGCGGTGACCGCAAACGAGGCGGCGACTTTAAAAGAGGCGAAGGCTCGTTCAAACGCGGTGGCGACTTCAAGAAGGGAGGCGACTTTAAAAAGAAAAAATCGTTTCGCAGAGATTACGACGAGGATTGATTTTCAATCTGAACGACAATAAAGGGTTTGCCGAGCTTTACGACAGACCCATAAAATAAACGGGCGGTGCAAACAGAGGTCGGGTTGGACTTCTGAATGGTCCGCCCGTTGGCATAGTATGTCGGAGCTGGGATGCACATAAGAATTTGACCCGTCCGAAAGGCTATGCTGTTTGGCTCACGATCAACCTATCATTAACGTATGAGAATAAAGTATTTCATGCTCGCAGCATTCATGACGCTGCTGACATTACCGGCTATGGCACAGAATAGCAACAAACAACTGACGCTGGAAGAACTGATGTGGGGCGGTACGGACTATTGGAACCGCCAACCGAAAAACATTTACGCTAACTTCTGGGGCGACAAATTGGTGGAGCTCAACGTGGAAGACGTGAAGATGCTGACCGACGATAAGGGACGCCGCGCTAAATACGAACCGCTGTTTACGGCAGAGGAGGTGAATGCGGCTATCGACACGGCTAAATATGGTAAGGTGTATAACCTGATGGGAACTTCGTTTCCCTATGCCGACCAGCCCGTGGCTTTACTGAGCACGCAGAAACTGCGCTTGCTTTACAACTGGAAGAAAAAACAGGTGGAATGGCAACAGCCCGTAACGGCCGGCGCACAGGCTCGCAACTTTAATACGTCGAGCCGTGCAGAGGCTTTTGTAAAGGACTGGAACATTTACGTGACGAACGCTAAGGGAGAAACCGTGCAGGTGACTACTGACGGTAACCGCGAATTGCAATACGGCATGAGCGTACACCGCGATGAATTTGGCATTCACAGCGGTTTGTTCTGGAGTCCGAAAGGCAATTCACTGGCCTTTTACCGCATGGACCAGACGATGGTGACGGATTTCCCACTGGTGGACAATACGCCGCGTGTGGCTCAGCTGGCTCCTGAAAAGTATCCGATGGCGGGCATGACGAGCCATAAGGTGACGGTGGGTGTGTATAACCCGACCACCGGCAAAACGCTTTACTTACAGGCTGGCGACCCGACGGATCGTTACTTTACGAACATTGCATGGAGTCCGGACGAGAAGACGATTTACATGTTTGAACTGCCGCGCACGCAGGACAAGGCCGAACTCGTGGCTTACGATGCACAGACGGGTGCACGCAAGGGTGTGATTTACACTGAAACGAACAGCCGCTATGTTGAGCCGCAGAACCCTATTGTGTTCCTGCCTTGGGATAACAGCCTGTTTGTGATGCAGAGCCGCAAGGATGGTTATAACCACTTGTATCTGATGAACACAAAGGGCGAAACGCTGAAGCAACTGACGAAGGGCGAATTTGAAGTAATTCAGTTCGTAGGCTTCAACGAAAAGGAAAAGAGCCTGATTATCAAGAGCAATGAGGCACTGCCCATTCGCCACAACCACTATGCGGTGAGCCTGAAAGACGGTAAGCGCACGCTGCTCGACAGCGGCATTGGTACGCACCATGCGCAGCTGAGTGCTACGGGTGCTTTTCTGTTCGACCGCTGGTCGGCTCCGGTTGTGTTCCGCCAGGTGGACTTGGTGAGCACTGCCAAACCGAAACGCATGATGCTGCACAGTGCAGAATCGCCCAACAAGGACTATAACATGCCTGAAATCACTTCGGGAACAATCAAGGCTGCTGATGGCAAAACCGACTTGTACTACCGATTGGTGAAGCCCGTTGACTTTGACCCGAACAAGAAGTATCCGGCTGTGGTATATGTGTACGGTGGTCCGCACGCACACAACGTGGACGAATCGTTCGAGTATCTGGCACGCCCCTGGGAAATTTATATGGCACAGCGCGGCTATGTGATTTACGTGGTGGACAACCGCGGTTCGGAGCATCGCGGCTTTGAATTCGAAAGCGTGACGCACCGCCACTTGGGCGAAGTGGAAATGCAGGACCAGATGGAGGGCGTGAAGTTCCTGAAGAGCTTGCCCTACGTTGATGCGAACCGCCTGGGCGTTCACGGATGGTCGTTCGGCGGCTTTATGACGACGAACCTGATGTGCAGCTACCCCGATGTGTTCAAAGTAGGTGTGGCCGGCGGTCCGGTTATCGACTGGAAGTTCTACGAGGTGATGTACGGCGAACGTTACATGGATACGCCGCAGGAAAACCCCGAGGGCTACGAAAAAACGTCGTTGCTGAACAAGGCCAAGAACCTAAAGGGACGCTTGCAAATTATTGTGGGATACAACGACCCGACGTGTGTGTTGCAGCACAGTTTGTCGTTCCTGCGCACTTGCATTGACTGCGGCACGCAGCCCGACTACTTTGTGTACCCCGGCGATGGCCACAACATGATGGGCCACGACATGGTGCACCTGCACGACCGCATTACGCGCTACTTCGACGATTACTTGAAGTAATACGCTTTGACGATACCGCCGGCCGTGAAACGTTTGGCGGTATCAGCAGCACGAAATTATTTACTAAAAAAAACGGGATACAGACTGTGCCGGTTATAGGCAGTGGTCTGTATACCCCTCAAAAAAACCAATAGATTTATGAAAAAAGCCATTGCAACCGCACAGGCTCCCGCAGCCATCGGTCCTTACAGCCAAGCCATCGAGGCTAACGGCATGGTGTTCGTTTCGGGTCAGTTGCCCATCAACCCTGCCACCGGCGAATTTGCAGAAGGAGGTATCAAAGAACTCACGACGCAGTCGCTCACGAACATGAAGCACATTCTGGAAGAAGCCGGACTGAGCATGCAAAACGTGGTGAAAACCACTGTATTCCTTGCCGACATGGCCGACTTTGCTGAGATGAACGAGGTGTATGCCCAGTTCTTCGAAGCTCCCTTCCCCGCCCGTTCGGCTGTAGCCGTGAAGACGCTGCCGAAGGGCGCTCGCGTTGAAATTGAGTGCATCGCTGCACGCTAATCCCTTAAGGGTGGTTCTAAGAAATCTGATTTTTAGAACCACCCTTAATCTATTCCATACACATTCCACCGGTTTCCGTGTGGAATATTTTTTTTACATAGTCGTCCCTTAAGAATATCTTTTTCTGTTGATA
>FR901687.1 GCA_000437675.1 Prevotella sp. CAG:891 | reverse complement strand
GATAGAATTATATAAAATAATTTTGAACACCTACTTGTTTACTTTTTTGCGGTGCGGGCAATTAACACTTCACCGCCTGCTTTACCCATGCACGCAGCATCAACTTCTAAGCATCAGGAATGCAAGTGTGTATGTTCCATAAAGGGCTTACCTGGATAAATCAGAGGAAAAAAATGCCAGCAGATAGGATATAATTGATGGGAAAAAACAAAGGGAATAAGAGAAAAACGAAATAAAAACTGCCAATGTGCTGGATAGGGTAGAGAGTAAAAAGTCTTGTCTTCTAATGTAAGACAAGATTTCAGCTACAAAGGTAAGGCTTTTCTCGTGTATATGGTAGGAATCTGCGAAAATAATTCAAATATTTTGCGTTCTTGTATAGAAATGTTTCACAAACCTTCGATTTTTAAATTCTGAACTACTTGATAATCAGAGAATTCATACTTATATCATATCTTACATTAGGAGATAAGACGTGAACTGATAGAGACAAAGGCCAAAAAGCAGTAAAGGATGTATGGTTGTAGCATAAGTCTTGGCGTGTAAAACATTCTCTCCTCTTTATTGGGCTTTTCGGTACTTCAAGAGTATGAATTTATGATAATTGTCAATGTACCACTGGCACCGTCAGTCCATAAACTGACCGCCAACAATGACATAAAGTAGATAAAGAAAATGACGCAGGTTTGCTCGCTTCCTTCTTCTACAGCCGACGTAAACGACACCTATAATAATAAGCGTTTACCAAAGGGCATACATATAGTCGGAGCTGATAGAGAATCGGTTTCGAAAGTAGGAGGAATACCCAAAAGTGAAGGCCATTCTGAAAGCCAAAATCCTGAAAATCAAGCACTTCGTGCAGCGTCCGATGCCGCAGTTCAGCCTGCAACAGACGCTGACCGTCCCCGGCAAGGAACCCCCTGGGGCTATATATTCATTCAGCACATGTCTGCCGGAAAATTTGAGGAAAAACTCAACACACTCAAACTCGAAGGCGGCTTCAAACCCAAGTGCTTCATTCATCGAACCATACAATACAAGCAAAAGTCGAACGGCAAGGGCGTAATGAAAGAAGAAAAGCCCACCGTAAGCGGACTTGTATTTTTACAGGGCGAGACCAATCAACTGAAGTCTTTCCTGATGCACAACTTTCCCCAATATTATTTAGTGAACGACTGCAGCACGGGCAAACCCGCCTCGATTGCTGACAGCCAGATGCGCCCTTTCATGAAAATCATGGAAGAGGAGCCCGAACGTGTCACCTTCCTTCGCGACCCATTTGTGAAATTCGCCAAAGACCACGTCAAACTGCGCGTACTCACCGGTGTGCTGAAAGGACAGGAAGGCTACGTCGTGCGCATCCTGCGCGACCGTCAGCTCGTAATGGATTTGGGCGGTTATGCCGTAGCCATCAGCAATGTGCACCTTGAAGACTTTGAAATAGCGGAATAACAGCATCTATGATTGAAAAATGGAACACGATTTCTTCAAATATGCCAATCAGATAATCGCCCGGGATAACGAAGCAGGTCGTTGCGATGCCGCCCACAACCGCGAGATGTCCCTCCGTTGTTTAGCCGCATTCCTCGGTAAGGAGCAGCTCCCCTTCAGCGAATTGACCCCCGAGTTGATGGTACAGTTCGAAGCATGGTTGCTGACAAACGGCCGCAAGGCATCCACCTCCCGCCTTTATCTGAATCAGATCAATGCCATCTACAATTATGCGGTCAAGGAAAACCTCGTACCGAAAATCAAATTATTGAAGGGAGTAAAAACCACGATACCTGCCAAGCAAGACCGCGAGTTACTGACCGACACCGAGTTGCGACGCATGCGCTATGCCGACCTGTCCGACTCCCGTCCCATGTCCTTTGCCCGCGACATGTTCTTTTTCAGCATCTACGGCCGCGGCATCAGTTTCACCGACCTGGCCAACATCAAGAAAACCGACATCCAAGGTTTCCTACTCACCTACACCTCGCAAGCCATCAGTCAGCCCCGCATCACCGTGCAATGGGACTCCGCCATGCAGGAAATAGCCGACCGCTACCCCTCCGACACCGAATACCTATTCCCCTTCATCACCTCCGACAACAAAGTCAAAGCCAGTCGCGACGTAAGGCGAGTTCGCGAAAACGTAGTCAACGCCTTCAAGCAAATCGCCGTCCGCTGCAACTTGTCGGTAGTGCCGTCCATGTATATGGTTAAGGATATCTATCAGCGACTGATTGACGGGGTGAGCGTGAGCAAGATAATTTGAAGTTTATGTATAGAAGGAACTTTTATAATTCTATATTTTCATCTTTGCCTATCTTTGTATAATATAGGATACGGCTCGGCAATACCTTCGCTCAAAAGCAAGCTTTTGGCTTGGTGCAGCTCTCGCCTTTTTCTATATTTGAATACTAAAAATATTCCAATATGATAGACGATGTATTATATATAATAGGTAATGGATTCGACTTACATCATGAAGTAGCAAGTTCCTATTCTTCTTTTCGACTATGGCTGAAAAAAAATGACTACGCTTTATTTAATTTATATGAAACTGTATGTTCGTATGATGCACTTTGGTCTGATTTTGAAGCTAGTATGGCTTATGTCAGTCGTGATTATTTCCTTGAATCTGGTGAGGTAGCTTTGCCTGATTTATCCTCATCACCGGATGATTGGACTATGGCTGATATTTTGTTAGGTGGAGATATGGCAAGGTCTATGGCTGAGGATTTGTTAGATAATTTGAGGCGTGATTTTCATAAGTGGGTATGTACTTTACGTGCTCCACGAAATTATGCCAAAAAGATGCTATATGTTGATGATTATGCTCGATTTCTTACATTTAACTATACCACATTTCTTGAAAGTCACTATAGGATTCCATCATCTCAAGTTAATCACATTCATGGTGTAAAAACACAGCAATGGGGTAGCTTAGTTGTAGGGCATGCAGAGGATAATGAACATATTTTTAATAATTGGTGGGAATCAAAGGGATATAATCGTCCACATTATAACAAAAAAGGTAAAAAATATTATAAGCGTGACCGCACCTATAGGATGTATCATGGTGATACCCAGTATCTTCCCGAATATGAGAATCTTACAGATGCTGTAGAATCCTATTATGCAGATGCTATAAAACCGGTGGATAAGATTATAGCTTCAAATGCATCTTATTTCAAATCTTTGTACGATGTACGAACTATTTATGTATGGGGCTTCTCTTTTTCGAAAGTTGATAAGCCATACATAAGGGAAATAATAGCTTCTAATGATAATCCCATGTCTGTGCAATGGTATGTAAGTATATTTTCGGAAACTGATAAGACTAAAGCTTTGAATACACTTTTGCCACTAGGTATATTGGAAAGTTGCATTCACTTTAACTCTTTGTATGACTTTTGTAGGTGCAAACAGTCAATTTAAGCTTTATCAAATGATTGCAGACTGAGATAAAAATAGAATGTTCGCAGTTCATGATAATTTAATCTCTTTCATATCGAAAGTGCCCTGGTTGTTAAATGTCTGCCACGTATCACAGCATCATCAGCACAGTGAAACTTCATGACAGTTCCATATGGAGTTACCTTGGTGAATTTTTCACAAAAGTTTTTGAGGGCTACCAGGATTATTCCTCTCTCTTACCCTCTTGTATCGGAATGGAATAGTCCTTAACGTTAAAAATCAATTTAAATTTTAATAAGTCAGTGAAGGTAGGCACCGAAAAGTGCCTACTCTCTAGGCTATGCCCTAAATTGACTGCTTACTAAAGTAAATGGAAATGACTATGATAGATTGTGAAATAAAAGACCCGAGTCATGAACATTTGAAAGAACATAGTTTCGAGTGTATATTTAACATAGCAGTTGCAGCCATCATAGGGGGTGCTGAAAGTTGGTATGATGTTTCCGATTTCGGCAAGTGCCATGAAGATTTTTTTCGTTCAAGAATCCCTGGCTTCAAGAGTGTCCCTTCCCATGATACGTTCAACCGCTTCTTCTCTCTGCTGTCCCCTCACGAGTTTGAAAAAGTATTCAGCCTTTTGATACGTGAAATACGCGGCAAATACAATGGGCTTGTCGCCATTGACGGTAAGGAGAACTGCGATGTAAAGACGGAGAACGGTGACTGTAGTTTTGAACACCTCCGTTTGGTAAGTGCCTGGGCTTCTGCTAATGGTGTTTGTATAGGTCAGGAAAAGGTGAACGGAAAAAGCAATGAGATAAAAGCCATCCCCATGCTGATAAAAATGCTTGACCTTGAAGACTGTATTCTGACGATTGATACCAGAGCCTGCCAGCATGACATAGTTCATGAAATCCTTGAAGCGAAAGCGGATTATCTGATAAGTGTGAAGCAAAACCAAAAGAGACTCTATAAAATCATAGAAGGGTGGTTCTCTGAGATAGACATCTATGGAAACAGGATTACCGGTAGAGGTCATATACCGGAGGGAAGATACAGGTACAGCATCACGGAGGAACAAGGTTCTGAAATGAATGAGAAACGGATATGCCAAGTATATAACAACGGAATACTCCCCGAGGTTTTGAAATGGGAAGGCGCAAATTCAGTTGTATGTCTCACGAGTTCAAAGATTGATAAAGAAACCGAAGAAACAGTTTCTGAAAAGCGGTATTATATAACTTCACTTCCCCTTGATTCAGACCACATAATGGACACCTTAAGAAGCCACTATAGCATTGAGAATAAGCTGCATTGGCAGCTTGATGTCACGTTTAATGAAGACAGACAGAAGAAAAAGGAAAATGCGGCACAGAACTTTTCTCTGTTAAGTAAAATAGCCCTGACATAGTTACAAAACAACAAGACCAAATCAAGTTTGAAAGGGATAAGGAAAATGGCAGGAGGAACTGAAGACGCTCCTAAAAGAACTTTTGGATGCGCCCTTGCAACTAGAAGTAAAAGAAGTGGGGTGTCAGCCCTGAAGTTACGCAGTGGTTATTGGACAGAGACAGTGAATCCTTTGAATCGTTTGGGGCAGCATAGACTGCTTATGTGCGGGAAGTGCCCATGGCGCTCAAATGTCGGCCACGTATCACAGCATCTTTTTCACAAAAATCTTTGAGGGTAGCCGGGATTATTCCTCTCTCTAACCCTCTTGTATCGGACTGGAATAGTCCTTAACGTTAAAAATCAATTTAAATTTTAACAAGTCAGTGAAGGTAGGCACCGAAAAGTGCCTACCCTCTAGGGTATGCCCTAAATTGACAGCCTACTAGTTTGGGATACAAATATATATATATAAGTAAACACTGCAATAGTGTTACAAACGAAAGTGGAATCAAATAGAAATTAATTCAAATAATATATGCGCGATTTCAAAGACATTAAAGTAGCCGTAGCCGGCACCGGCTACGTCGGACTGAGCATAGCTACGCTGCTTGCCCAGCATCATCAGGTAACAGCCGTAGATGTAGTAGCCGAAAAGGTGGAAAAACTCAACAATAAGATTTCCCCGATTCAGGACGATTACATCGAAAAATATCTGGCCGAGAAGCCCTTGAATCTCGTGGCCACCCTCGATGGCAGAGCTGCTTACGCTGAAGCCGACTTTGTAGTCATTGCCGCTCCCACGAACTACGACCCGGTGAAGAACTACTTCGACACCAGCCATGTGGAAGAAGTAATCGACCTTGTGCTCGAAGTCAATCCCGATGCCGTGATGGTCATCAAAAGCACCATCCCCGTAGGCTACACCCGCAACCTCTATTTGAAGTACGCGCAGAAAGGCGTCCGTAAATTTAACCTCCTTTTCTCTCCCGAATTCCTTCGCGAGAGCAAGGCCCTTTACGACAACCTTTACCCCAGCCGTATCATTGTAGGTTATCCCAAAATCATTAACCTGCCTGAATTCGAGGCCGAAAATGCAGCCATCGAATCCGTCACCGATGTAGCAATGCTGCAAGCAGCCGCCCAAACCTTTGCCGCCCTCCTGCAGGAAGGAGCCATCAAAGAAAACATCGACACCCTCTTTATGGGCATGAAGGAAGCCGAAGCCGTAAAACTCTTTGCCAACACCTACCTTGCCCTCCGCGTCAGCTATTTCAACGAACTCGACACCTATGCCGAAGTCAAGGGTCTTGACAGCCGTGCCATCATCGAAGGCGTCGGCCTCGACCCCCGTATCGGCACCCATTATAACAACCCCTCCTTCGGCTACGGCGGCTACTGCCTCCCCAAAGACACCAAGCAGCTCCTCGCAAACTATCAGGACGTTCCGCAGAACATGATGTCGGCCATCGTGGAATCGAACCGCACGCGCAAGGACTACATTGCTGATGCAGTATTGCGCAAGGCTGGTTATTATGCCGAAAACGGACAGTGGGATGCCAGCAAGGAACACAGTTGTATTGTAGGTGTATACCGTTTGACTATGAAGTCGAACTCAGATAATTTCCGCCAGTCAGCCATCCAAGGTATCATGAAGCGTATCAAAGCAAAAGGCGCAGAAGTTATCATCTACGAACCCACACTGGAAGACGGCACCACCTTCTTTGGCAGCAAAGTGGTGAACAATTTAGCCGAATTCAAGGCACAGAGCAAGGCAATCATCGCAAACCGCTTTGATGACTGCTTGAAGGATGTAGAGGATAAAGTTTATACACGAGATATTTTTAGAAGAGACTAAGAGATGGTAGAATATAATGTAACATTAGAAGGCAAAACGGTTCTTGTAACAGGTGCTGCTGGCTTTATCGGCAGCAACCTAGTAAAGCGTCTTTTTCACGATGTGAAGGACATTAAAGTGATAGGTATTGATTCTATTACCGATTACTATGATGTCAACATCAAGCATGAACGTTTGAAAGAGATTGAGGCTTTAAATCGTGACTGGACTTTTGTCTACGCCTCTATTGCAGACAAAGAAGCTGTAGATAAAATCTTCACAGAAAACAATATTTCTGTTGTTGTAAACCTTGCTGCCCAAGCTGGTGTACGTTACAGCATCACCAATCCCGATGCTTATATCCAGAGCAACCTCATCGGTTTCTATAACATCCTTGAAGCATGCCGTCATCATGAAGTAGAGCACCTTGTGTATGCATCCTCTTCATCTGTTTACGGCAGCAACATGAAAGTGCCGTATTCAACTGATGACAAGGTAGATAATCCTGTATCGCTTTATGCAGCTACCAAGAAGAGCAACGAGCTGATGGCTCATGCATATAGCAAACTCTACAACATCCCTTCTACTGGCTTGCGTTTCTTTACAGTTTATGGTCCTGCAGGTCGTCCCGATATGGCATACTTCGGTTTCACCAACAAACTTGTTAAAGGTGAGACTATCAAGATTTTTAACTATGGCAACTGCAAACGCGATTTCACCTTTGTTGATGACATTGTAGAAGGTGTAGTTCGTATTATGCAGCATGCTCCTGAGAAGCAGAATGGTGAGGACGGTCTTCCTATCCCTCCGTACAAAGTATATAACATTGGAAATGACTCACCTGAAAACCTTCTTGATTTCGTAACCATCCTCCAAGAGGAATTGGTTCGTGCAGGCGTACTGCCTAAAGACTATGACTTTGAAGCCCACAAAGAGCTTGTTCCCATGCAACCAGGTGATGTGCCTGTAACTTACGCAGACACAACCCCCTTGGAACAAGATTTCGGCTTTAAGCCCAATACAAGTTTAAGAGATGGATTGAGACATTTTGCAGAATGGTACTCCCAGTATTATAAATAAGCATTTCTAAAATATGCAGAATAACAAACAATGTTATTCTTAAGTGTTATATAGAAAAGATATTGATTGATATTGCATAATTTGATTTAAATCTTCTATTTATAAATGTAAGGAAATACATATTTCTCAAACAGATGCTATATCAAATTAAAAATAGATAAAACGGTATATATGAAAACAATAATGCTCGTATTCGGAACTCGTCCTGAGGCAATTAAGATGTGTCCTCTTGTGAAAGAGTTCCAAAAACACACTGATGTGTTTAAAACCGTAGTGTGTGTAACAGGTCAGCATCGTGAAATGCTTGATCAAGTATTGACCATTTTTGATGTGAAGCCAGACTTTGACCTCAACATCATGAAGCAGGGTCAGGACTTGTATGATGTTACAGCACGTGTGATAACAGGTATGCGTGATGTTTTTAAGGAGTGCAAGCCTGATGTAGTGCTTGTTCATGGTGATACAACAACATCAACTGCTGCTGCTCTTGCTGCTTTCTATCAGCAGATACCAGTTGGTCATGTAGAAGCAGGTCTGCGTACGCATAATATCTATAGCCCTTGGCCAGAGGAAATGAACCGTCAGATTACTGGTCGTATTGCAACATATAACTTCTCTCCAACACCTCTCTCAGAGAAGAATCTTATGGAAGAGAAGGCTCATGGTAATATCTATGTGACTGGTAACACTGTGATTGATGCACTTCACATGGTTGTAGATAAGCTTAAAAACGATACAGTTCTAGCAAAAGAGCAGGAAGAGATCCTTGCAAAGGCAGGTTATGATGTCAATAGACTGAATGATGGCAAAAAGCTTGTTCTTATCACTGGTCATCGTCGTGAGAACTTTGGTGATGGTTTCATTCGTATGGTTACAGCAATGAAGGATCTCTCAGAGAAATACCCAGATGTTGATTTTGTATATCCTATGCACCTCAATCCTAATGTTCGCAAGCCTATCCATGGGGTATTTGGTGAAGATTTGACTCGTCCTAACTTCTTCTTTATTGAACCATTGCAGTATCTTGAGTTTGTATATTTAATGGAGAAATCAACAATTGTTCTTACAGACTCAGGTGGTATTCAGGAGGAGGCTCCCGGACTAGGTAAACCTGTACTTGTAATGCGCGATACTACAGAACGTCCTGAAGCTTTGGCAAGTGGCACAGTACATCTTGTAGGTACCGACTATGATAAGATTATGAATGAGGTTAGTACCTTGCTTGATGATGCAACTGCTTATGAAAAAATGAGCAAGGCTGTTAATCCTTATGGAGATGGTCAGGCTTGCCGTCGTATAACTGACGTATTAGCAGGTAAGGAAACTGATCGTTATGACACAAATATTTAATCCCAAGTATTTATGATTAGTTTCTTGTTAAAAACTATTGGGGGGGGTAGATTGTCGGCAGATTATAACCATTATAAGCAATTAAGAAACTGTAATTTTTTGAAACTATTTATAGTTTATCCTGAGTTTCGTTATCAGTTATATTATCGTCTAAGATTACACTCTCCTTTCCTACGTATATTACTGAAACCATTACAATTAATAAACCCTCTTAATCTCTATATCCACTGTAGTGATATTGGTGAAGGACTTTTTATTGAGCATGGTTTCTCAACAATAATAGCCTGCAAACATATAGGACGCAATTGTTGGATTAACCAACAGGTGACAATTGGTTTTAGTGATAAGACTCACAGCCCCTACATTGGAGACAATGTGGGAATTAAGGCTGGCGCTAAGGTGATAGGAAGAGTCACAATTGGTGATGATGTTATAATCGGTGCAAATGCTGTTGTTGTTAAGGATGTCCCTTCTCATTCTATTGTGGCAGGTGTCCCTGCAAGAGTGATAAAAACAAGAAATAGCATAACAGAAAAATGGGTAAAAGTTAAGGAATAAAGGTGAAGTGCATGCTCTGGTGGACGAAAGTTAGAGTTCGATACTCTCATGCACTACAAACAACAAAAATGTAATTTCATGAAAGGTATAGTATTAGCAGGTGGTAGCGGTACACGTTTGTACCCCATTACCAAAGGCATCAGCAAGCAGCTTATGCCTATTTATGACAAACCAATGGTGTATTATCCTATCAGTGTGCTGATGCTTGCTGGCATTCGTGACATACTGATAATATCAACTCCTTACGACCTTCCTGGCTTTAAACGTCTGCTTGGCGATGGTTCTGACTATGGAGTACACTTCACTTATGCAGAGCAGCCTTCACCTGATGGATTGGCACAGGCATTTACTATTGGCAAGGATTTTATTGGAGACGATAGTGTATGTCTTGTTCTTGGTGATAATATCTTCCATGGTTCAGGATTTACTGCCAAGCTTAAAGAAGCCGTACGTGCTGCAGAGGAAGAGAAGAAGGCTACAGTATTTGGCTATTGGGTGAACGATCCTGAGCGTTATGGTGTGGCTGAGTTTGATAAGGAGGGTAATTGCCTATCAATTGAAGAGAAGCCTGAACATCCTAAGAGCAACTATGCTGTTGTAGGTCTTTACTTCTATCCAAATAAGGTGGTGGATGTTGCAAGCAAGATTGAGCCATCGGCACGTGGAGAATACGAGATAACTACAGTAAACCAGTGGTTCTTGCGAGATAATGAACTTAAGGTGCAGACCCTTGGACGTGGTTTTGCATGGCTTGACACAGGCACACATGATTCCCTTTCAGAGGCTTCAACATATATAGAGGTGTTGGAAAAGCGTCAAGGATTGAAGGTTGCTTGTCTTGAAGGTATTGCTTATCGCCAGGGATGGATAGACGAGGAGCGTATGCGTGAATTGGCAAAGCCAATGTTAAAGAATCAATATGGACAATATCTGCTTAAGGTTATTGATGAGATTAAGCAGACTGGAAATCCAAATTTATAGTTAGAGAAATGAATATACTTGTAACAGGAGCTAACGGACAGCTTGGCAATGAGATGCGTATTATTGCCAAGCAAACCACAGACAATTATATCTTTACTGATGTAAACCAGATTGAAGGTGTCGAGACTACTTATCTTGACATTACTGATTTGGAGGCTATCAGAAAGATGGTGAGTGAGAACAATGTAGATGTTATTGTCAACTGTGCAGCATGGACTAATGTTGACGCTTGTGAGACAGACGAAAAGCTTGCTGCCCTTGCAGAAAAGCTCAATGCAGATGCACCAGAGAATCTTGCCAAGGCAATGAAAGAGGCAAATGGTTTGCTTATTCAAATTTCCACAGATTATGTATTTGGTAAGGAGCCATACAACACTCCATGTAAGGAAGACCAAAAAGGTACTCCAACTGGAGTGTATGGCACAACAAAGCTTCATGGTGAGCAGAAAATTATGGCAACAGATGTTAAGCATGTCATTATCCGTACAGCCTGGCTTTACTCTGAATTTGGCAAGAACTTCTGCAAGACTATGCTCTATCTTACTGCTACCAAACCTGCATTAAAGGTGGTGTTTGACCAGTGTGGTACTCCTACTTATGCCTATGATCTTGCTAAGGCTATTGAGGTGATTATAGAGGATTATAAGAAAGAAAACTCTTCGTCTGAGTATTCAAAGACAGGTATTTATCATTTCTCAAACGAGGGTGTATGCTCATGGTTTGACTTTACAAAAATGATTGCCGAGTATAGCGGTCATAATGAATGTGAGATAAATCCATGTTATAGTGCAGAATATCCAAGTCCGGTTAAGCGTCCTGCATATTCTGTATTGGACAAGAGTAAGATAAAGGAGACATTTGGAGTGAAAGTGCCTTATTGGACTGACTCATTAAAAAAATGTATTAACAACCTACAGAACTAAAATAGAAGATGGAAGTAATAAAGACAGCAATAGATGGAGTGGTAATCATTGAGCCAAAAGTGTTTAAGGATGCCCGTGGATATTTCTTCGAGAGCTTCTCGCAGAGAGAGTTTGAAGAGAAGGTCCGCAAGATAAACTTTGTGCAGGATAATGAAAGCATGTCAAGCTACGGTGTGATGCGAGGCTTGCATTTCCAGCGTCCTCCTTTTACACAGAGTAAATTGGTTCGTTGCGTAAAAGGCAGAGTGCTTGACGTGGCAGTAGATATCCGCAAGGGAAGTCCTACATATGGACAGCATGTTGCTGTAGAACTAACTGAAGATAATCATCGTCAGTTCTTTGTGCCAAGAGGTTTTGCTCATGGTTTTGCTGTATTGTCAGAGACTGCTGTATTCCAATATAAGTGCGACAACTTCTATGCTCCACAGGCAGATGGAGGCATCAGCATCATTGATGACAGTCTTGGTATAGATTGGCAGATTCCTACAGAGAATGCCATTCTTAGCGAAAAGGACACAAAGCATGAACTACTAAAAGACTTCGACAGTCCTTTCTCTATTGACATGAATCTCTATCCAGAATTTTAATAATAAACAGATATGACACAATATAAACGTACAATCGTAATCACAGGTGGAGCTGGTTTTATCGGCTCACACGTAGTAAGACTTTTTGTAAACAAGTATCCTGAGTATAAAATCATCAACCTTGACAAGTTGACTTATGCTGGCAATCTTGCTAATCTCAAGGACGTTGAGGATAAGCCCAACTATAAGTTTGTCAAGATGGATATTTGCGACTTCGATGCTTTCTATCAGTTGATGCAGGACGAGCATATTGATGGCATTATCCATCTTGCTGCTGAGAGTCATGTAGACCGTAGTATCAAAGACCCATTCACATTCGCTCGTACCAACGTAATGGGTACATTGACACTCCTTCAGGCTGCCAAGCTCTATTGGGAGTCGTTGCCAGAGAAATATGAAGGCAAGCGTTTCTACCATATCTCAACAGATGAGGTTTATGGAGCATTGCAGATGACTCATCCAGAAGGTATCAAGCCTCCATTTACAACAAAGGCAAGCTCTGAGGAGCATCACCTTGCTTACGGAGAGGACTTCTTCTATGAGACAACCAAGTACAATCCTCATTCTCCTTATTCAGCATCAAAGGCAAGCTCCGACCATTTTGTACGTGCCTTCCATGATACTTACGGAATGCCTACAATTGTAACCAACTGTTCAAATAACTATGGTCCTTATCAGTTCCCTGAAAAGTTGATACCTCTCTTTATCAACAATATCCGTCATCACAAACCTCTTCCCGTTTATGGTAAGGGAGAGAATGTGCGCGACTGGTTGTATGTCGTAGACCATGCACGTGCTATTGACATTATCTTCCATGAAGGCAAGGTTGCAGAAACTTATAACATTGGTGGTTTCAACGAGTGGAAGAACATCGACATCATAAAGACTGTTATCAAGACAGTAGACCGCTTACTTGGACGTGCCGAAGGAGAAGACCTCAACCTTATCACATACGTAAAAGACCGTCTTGGTCATGATGCACGTTATGCTATTGACTCAACAAAGCTTCAGAAGGAACTTGGATGGGAACCGTCATTGCAGTTTGAGGAAGGTATTGAGAAAACAGTAAAATGGTATCTTGATAATGAGGAGTGGCTTGAGAATGTGACTTCGGGGGATTATCAGAAGTATTATGAGAAGATGTATGATCATGAATAATTCTGTAATATAGAAAGCCCATCAAAGGATATTAAAAAAATTATGTGACACATGTTAACAAAAGTGGTTTTTGTTTTCAGAATAGTACGAGATTACTAATTTATATGTGTTGAATATATATAAAAATGAATGAACTCAGTAAGTATTAAAAACAAAAAAATAGCCAAAAATACATTATTTCTATACATTAGAATGTTTTTGGTGATGATAATATCTCTTATTACTGTTAGGGTATTATTACGGACTTTAGGAGTAGAAGATTACGGAACATACAATGCAATTGCAGGTTTTATTTCTTCAATGGTTTTTATATCAAGTGTATTGTCTGCCGCTTCACAACGTTTCTTTTCATTTTATATGGGAAAAAACGACACAGAACAATTACAGAAAGCATTTACAATGATATTATCAACATATATAATTGTCATTGCTATAATATTGTTGCTTGCAGAAACTTTAGGATTGTGGTTCGTTTTTAATAAGATGACAATTCCGGTAGAACGGAATTCTGTGATTATGTGTGTATATCAAATGGCATTGATAACATGCTGTTTCTCGCTCCTTTCAAATCCTTTTCAAGCTTTAATTATTTCTCATGAAGAAATGAATATCTATGCTTCAATAAGTATTGTGGAAGTTATGCTAAAATTAGCAATAATTTTTTTACTACCAATAATTCCAGTAGATAAGTTAGCATTATATTCTATTTTGCATTGCATTGTATTCTTGGGTATTGGTTTAACATATGTTTTGATAAGTTGTAAAAGATACAAGGAATCCCATTTTTCTTTGAAAAAATGGGATAGAAATATGTTTAATGATATATTTTCATACTCTTCTTGGTCTTTATTTGGATCATTAGCAGGAATGTGTAATACACAAGGAGTAAATATGCTATTAAATGTATTTTATGGTCCATTGGCGAATGCTGCTTATGCAATAAGTGCTCAAATTAGTGCTGCTGTAAGTCAGTTTTCTTCAAATTTTTATACTGCAGTAAGACCTGCATTAATAAAAAGTTATGCAAGTAAAGAATATGACTACATGAATAAACTATTCATGCTTAGTAATAAGGTTATATTCATCTTGATGTTAATACTTATCCTTCCTATTTATGTTGTTACAGAACCTCTGATAAAAATATGGTTAGGAAGTGTTGAACAATATATGATTG
>FR901686.1 GCA_000437675.1 Prevotella sp. CAG:891 | reverse complement strand
ATTGGTATCTCCGAAACTCATGCCTTTAGGCGTGAGTAGCTCACATCTTCTCTTACTACAGATTGCTTCGATTGTAAGCTACTTCCTATTTGCATAATTTGTCTTCAGCAGAGACGTGAAGCTAAGAATCATTGCCCCTATCCCGAGACGAAGGTTCATGCCGAAGCAAATATCGAAAAGTACTTTTATGATGTAATGAACATGCAATAGCTTCAGCCGCTTATGATAAAGATAAAGAAATCCTTCCTCATAGTTTCCTTTTTAAACCTTCCCATAGCTTTGTCTGCACAAAACGTTTCAGGAATTGTAGTTAATCAAGCGGGGAAGCCGCTTTCTTATGCGAGCGTCCTTTTTAAGGATGCAGTTGATTCTACTTTAGTCTGTCGTACGATGACCGATGAACAAGGCCGTTTTCAACTCGGAAATCCTCAGGTGCACACCGGTAAATTGCGTATTTCTTATCTTGGATACCAACCTTTTGAGATAACTTGTAAAGATGGAAAGGTTGGTGCGATAGTCCTGCGTGAAGATTCAACCATGCTTGATGTGGCTGAAGTTGTGACTTCCAGAATCCGCCACGATGCCACGGGGTATACCATCAGTTTTCGTTCGTTCGATATTGTCAAAGGCAAGATGATGGCGGAGGCTTTGCCGTTTTTACCCAATCTTTCCAAAGAAGATGGTGTTTTTAAGATTAATGGTCTTCCAGTGAGTGAGGTTATCGTAGATGGCGTAAAGTTGGGCAATCTGTCCGAACTTGACAATATCCCGGCCAAAATGATTGATAAAGTTAAGGTCAATTATATGGTTGGAAGCGGACAAAGTGCCGAACTGTCGGGTGGTACTATTGAGATAACTCTGCGTCAGCCCAAAGGTGGTTTTTATGGTTCGTTCATGGCCGATGTTACTGTTGCCCCATCCTATGGATGGAGCAATGAAAATGGTGGTGCTGTTTTTTACGCACGCTATAAGGGACTGAGCGTTTACGACAATCTCTCGCTCGGCTTTAATCAGCCTCAGGAAGAGAATGTGCAAACGTTTGGCCTCCCATCGAGTGACACCTATCAAACTCTTAAAGAAAAGGTTCGCTATCGCGGACATGCTCTTTACAATCGTCTGAGTCTCAATCTGCAACTTTCGGAACGAAGCACCTTGGGTGCAAGTTATTACATCACGAGTAATAAAAACTTGATCAATACTTATCCTGAGGAAAGTGAGTTATCTCCCTTCATGCGCAATAAGGCCAAGGCACTTGATCAAGAGGTAACCCTGCAATTCACCTCTCATATAGGAAAAAAGGGAACAGAATTAGTTGTTAGCGGAGATTATTATCACCGAGGTTTCGATGGCGATATGCAGAGCAATCTTTCTGACACTCGTATTTCGCGTGTCAATGACGAATCAAGACTGAACCTATATAAAGTATCTCTTGACCTTAAGTCGCCGGTCGGTCGACAGCTCCTCCTCAAATACGGAACCTCCATGCAATCCGTGGCCTTTGATTACAAGCCCAATCTGACGCTTTCTGAAGGTGTCGAGTTAATACCGACGAAAAATCGAGGTTACAGTCCGATTGCATACATCGAGGCTATGGGCAGCATGAAGCGCTTGCAATATATGGTAGGCATCAATGCACAAGTCAATCATATTCTCTTTGAGTCACTCGATAATCATGAGCAATCTAAAAATACGCAGTGGGGTGTTCAGCCCACTCTACAGTTGATGATGCCACTCGATAAGCAGGGAAAGCATGCTTTGATGCTTAATTACAAGCGTACCCTTCAGAACATTCCTTATTCGGCTATTTCATCCACAGTGCGTTGGTCTGACCCTCATAACTATACCGTGGGTAATCCTGATCTACAAGCTCCTGCGTTTGATATGGTCATGGCAGGCGTTTCGCTTTGGCGCAATCTACTCAACCTATCGGCCATCTATGTTCATGGTAAGGACGAAATATTCTGGGCCACCTCTATGAGTGACAAGCAACTCAATGTTTACTTTACGCAGCCTATCAATCTGTCCTCCAGTCATAGTTATGGCTTGATGGCGGAGTTGAACGTCAAGCCTGTCAAGCCGTGGTTGATGAAGCTAAGTGCCCGTTATGAGTTTCGTCCTGAAAACATGACCTTGAACGGAATCTATTACGGGTATGTGCGTCTGCGTCAGTATTACATGTTTTATAACGACTTCAACTTTAGTCATGGTTGGGGGGGAATGCTCAACTTCAATTACGAGCCAACCTTTCGTCATTACGACCGTACCTATCACGCTATTTACAATCTGAGTGGAAGTATTTACAAGAATTTTTGGAAGAACTGGCAAGCACGTATTAACTTTACAGCTCTTGGCGACCGACGTAGCTATGGTCGCCATGCAGGAACTGTGCCGGTCACTTTCGATAATACCACTCCGGTTCATACTATCGGACTCTCATTGGTATGGAATTTCTCTGGCGGCAAGCGTATGAATGTTCAAACGGTTGAAGGCATTCAGCGTTACGATGAAGTAAAGGACATCAGGTAAAAATAGCTTGTATCATTCTTCGTAGTCTTCGGATTTTTACAGTTTGGCGGTAAAAGAACGGAAAAAGCGGTATAGGAATTTTTTGTGTACAATTCCTATACCGCTTATATGCCATGCTTTAAGCTGCAAGAGTCAGCTTGTGGCGATTAGTATTCGTCTTCGTTGAAGAGGAAGTCCTCCTTCGTGGGATAATCGGGCCAAACGTCCTCGATGGTTTCGTAAATTTCGCCATCGTCTTCGAGTTCCTGCAAGTTTTCTACAACCTCCATCGGAGCGCCAGAGCGCATGGCGTAGTCGATGAGTTCTTCTTTCGTTGCGGGCCAGGGAGCATCTTCGAGCTTCGAGGCCAATTCCAATGTCCAATACATAGTGTCAAAAAATTTGTTTGTATGGTTTGTTTTTC
>FR901685.1:451-23549 GCA_000437675.1 Prevotella sp. CAG:891 | reverse complement strand
AGTCTCGCTAACAGCTCTCTTTTTGTTTTCATACAGAAGATTGAAGAACTGAAATTCATTCAAACAATAAAATAAACAGCTATGGCTAAAGAGAAATTTGAACGTACCAAACCGCATGTTAACATCGGTACTATTGGTCACGTTGACCACGGTAAGACTACCTTGACTGCTGCTATCTCTAAGGTGCTCCACGAGAAGCTCGGCACCGGTGAAGATGTTAAGTCGTTCGACCAGATCGACAACGCACCCGAGGAAAAGGAACGTGGTATCACTATCAATACCTCTCACATTGAATACGAAACCGAGAAACGTCACTATGCTCACGTAGACTGCCCGGGTCACGCCGACTACGTTAAGAACATGGTTACTGGTGCTGCTCAGATGGACGGTGCTATCATCGTAGTTGCTGCTACCGATGGTCCTATGCCTCAGACTCGTGAGCACATCCTTCTCGCTCGTCAGGTAAACGTTCCCCGTCTTGTTGTGTTCTTGAACAAGTGCGACATGGTTGAGGATGAAGAAATGCTCGAGCTCGTAGAAATGGAAATGAGCGAACTCCTTGCAGCTTATAACTTCGAAGAGGATACTCCTATCATCCGCGGTTCTGCTCTTGGTGCTCTCAATGGCGTTGCTAAGTGGGAAGATTCTGTAATGGAACTCATGAATGCAGTTGATAACTGGATTCAGGAACCCCAGCGCGATAAGGATAAGCCCTTCTTGATGCCTGTTGAAGACGTGTTCTCAATCACTGGTCGTGGTACTGTTGCTACTGGCCGTGTTGAAACCGGTGTTGTTAAGGTAGGTGATGAAGTTCAGATCCTCGGCCTTGGTGAAGATAAGAAGTCAGTTGTAACTGGCGTTGAAATGTTCCGTAAGCTCCTCGATCAGGGTGAAGCTGGTGACAACGTAGGTCTCCTCCTCCGCGGTATCGACAAGCAGGAAATCAAGCGTGGTATGGTTATCACTCACCCGGGTGTAATCACTCCGCACAAGAAATTCAAGGCTTCTATCTACGTATTGAAGAAAGAGGAAGGTGGTCGTCACACTCCGTTCGGCAACAAGTATCGTCCTCAGTTCTACCTCCGTACCATGGACTGCACCGGTGAGATTCACCTCCCCGAAGGCACTGAAATGGTAATGCCTGGTGATAACGTAGAGATTACTGTAGAACTTATCTACGCTGTTGCTATCAACGTAGGTCTCCGTTTCGCTATCCGTGAAGGTGGTCGTACGGTAGGTTCTGGTCAGATCACTGAGATCCTCGACTAATACGAATCTCTTTAGGCTAAGCCTATACAATACTAAATAGGTTCTTACTCTACAGGGTAAGACCTATTTTTACGGGAATAGCTCAGTTGGTAGAGCACTGGTCTCCAAAACCAGGTGTCGGGAGTTCGAGCCTCTCTTCCCGTGCTAATCGATAAACGTATGTTCAAGAAATTCACTGCATATTGCAAAGATTCATACGACGAATTATCTCATAGAACCACATGGCCTACTCGACAGGAGTTGACTCACAGCGCGATTGTTGTGCTCACAGCTTCCATCGTCATAGCACTCGTGGTGTTCCTTATGGATACGGTATTCGAGTCAATCATGCAATTAATCTATCCTCAAATTTAATCTGATATGGCAGCAGAAATGGCATGGTACGTGCTTCGCGCCGTCAGTGGTAAAGAAGGAAAGGTTAAAGAGTATATTGATGCTGAAATTAAGAATGGCCGCCTCGGCGGTCATGTTTCGCAGGTACTCATTCCTACCGAGAAGGTAAAGCAAGTACAAGGCAACAAACAAGTTGTTAAGGAACGTCTATATCTTCCCGGCTATGTTCTTGTAGAGGCACGATTAGTTGGTGAAACCGTTCATGAGTTGCGCAGCACGCCTAACGTGTTGGGCTTTTTGGGCGGCATGGATAACCCTACTCCTCTCCGCGAGAGTGAGGTTAACCGTATTCTTGGTAAGGTAGATGAGCTGGAGGATGAACCTCAAGTTCTTGAAATACCTTACGTGGTAGGCGACAGTGTTAAGGTTACAGATGGTCCTTTTAGCGGATTCAGCGGTGTCATCGAAAAGGTGGACGAGGAAAAACGCAAGGTCACTGTAGTCGTTAAGGTCTTCGGTAGAAATACTGGCTTGGACCTCGGTTTTATGCAGATAGAAAAGGAATAAGGTATTTGTTACGTGCTTGATTCCTACGTCAAATTAAATTCAATATAAATAATAACAATGGCTAAAGAAGTTGCTGGATTAATCAAATTACAGATTAAGGGCGGCGCTGCAAATCCATCACCTCCCGTAGGTCCTGCTCTGGGTTCTAAGGGTATCAACATCATGGATTTCTGCAAGCAGTTCAACGCCAGAACTCAGGACAAGGCTGGTAAGGTATTACCGGTTGTCATTACTTACTATAATGACAAGTCTTTCTCTTTCGTAGTCAAGACTCCTCCTGTGGCAATTCAACTACTGGAAGCAGCCAAAAAGAAGAGCGGATCTGCCGCACCTAACCGTAATAAGATCGCTGAGATTACTTGGGATCAGGTTAAGGCTATTGCAGAAGATAAGATGCCCGACTTGAACTGCTTCACTGTTGAAAGTGCAATGCGTTTGGTTGCAGGTACTGCCCGCAGCATGGGTATCTCAGTAAAGGGTGACTTTCCCTGTGAATAATTTAAACTTCAACTAACATGAGTAAACTGACAAAGAATCAAAAGTCGGTCGCTGACAAGATTGAAGCGGGGAAGGCATACACGTTGAAAGAAGCTGCATCTTTGGTAAAGGAAATTACCACTACCAAGTTCGATGCTTCTGTCGATATTGACGTACGTCTGGGCGTTGACCCGCGTAAGGCTAACCAGATGGTTCGTGGCGTTGTGTCACTTCCTAATGGTACTGGTAAGCAAGTTCGCGTTCTCTGCCTCTGTACGCCCGATGCTGAAGCTGCTGCTAAAGAAGCAGGCGCTGACTATGTAGGTCTCGATGAATATATCGAGAAAATTAAGGGTGGCTGGACTGACATCGATGTGATCATTACGATGCCTGCCATCATGGGTAAGATTGGTGCCCTGGGTCGTGTGCTCGGTCCCCGCGGATTGATGCCTAACCCTAAGAGTGGTACTGTTACTATGGACGTTGCTAAGGCTGTCCGTGAGGTTAAGCAGGGTAAGATCGATTTCAAGGTTGACAAGACCGGTATCGTTCATACTTCAATTGGTAAGGTTTCTTTCACTCCCGAACAAATCTTCGGTAATGCTAAGGAATTCATCGCTACCATCATCAAGCTGAAACCGACGGCTGCTAAGGGTACATATATCAAGAGTATTTATCTTTCCTCTACCATGAGCAAGGGTATCAAGATTGATCCTAAATCAGTAGAAGAAATCTAAACTAATTTGCGAATATGAAGAAGGAAGATAAAGCTATCATCATCGAGCAACTCGGTGAGAAACTCAAGGAATATGCACACTTCTACCTCGTTGACGTAACGGGCATGAACGCAGAAGCTACTTCTGCTCTCCGTCGCAAGTGCTTCGGCGCTGAAATCAAGATGGTAGTTGTTAAGAACACCCTGCTGCACAAGGCTTTCGAAGCTTCAGAGATTGATTACTCTCCTCTCTATGGCTGCTTGAAAGGTACAACTGCAGTATTCTTCTGCCAGACTGCTAACGCTCCCGCTAAATTGATCAAGGAAGTTAGCAAAGATGGTATCCCCGGCTTAAAGGCTGCTTATGCTGAGGAAGGCTTCTATGTAGGTGCCGACCAGCTCGAGACCCTTTGCGCTATCAAGAGCAAGAACGAGGTTATCGCCGAAATCGTTGCTCTTCTCCAGTCTCCTGCAAAGAATGTTATCTCTGCCCTCCAAGGCGCAGGACAGACTATTCACGGTGTGCTTAAGACTTTGGGCGAACGTCCCGAATAATTTAAATTGGTCCAGACACCGAACCCTACAATTAACTTAGAAACAAAACAAAAAAATACATTACACAAATGGCAGATATCAAAGCTATCGCTGAAGAATTGGTAAATTTGACAGTGAAGGAAGTTAACGAGTTGGCAAATGTCCTCAAGGAAGAGTACGGAATTGAACCCGCTGCTGCAGCTGTTGCTGTTGCTGCTGCTGCTCCCGGTGCCGCTGCTGCTGCTGAGGAGAAGACCTCTTTCGACGTAGTTCTTAAGAGCGCTGGTGCCGCTAAGCTCCAGGTTGTTAAGGCTGTTAAGGAACACTGCGGTCTTGGCCTGAAGGAAGCTAAGGACATCGTAGACGGTGCTCCTAGCAAGGTTAAGGAAGGCGTTGCCAAGGAAGAAGCTGAAGCACTCAAGAAGGCTCTCGAAGAAGCTGGTGCTGAAGTAGAACTCGCCTAATAAAATCCTTATATAAGGAGTCGGTTATGGATCCTCTGGTAGAGGGTTCATAACCTTTTTGCGTCTATATGTCTTAGCTCATTCCCGATACATTGAAAATGCCGGTTTTATGCTGAATTTCAGCATTTTATCGCCTCTTTTTAGGGCTGATGCGCCTTGTTTATGCGACTTGCCGGTGTTTGCGTGTTATTGCGATTGTTATTTTGCCCGCCGACTCATACTCGGCCGGGCTATTTGCGCGTAATGTGGCTAAGATTTTAGAACATTTAGTTTATAGGTTGATAAGTTTAAGTTTCATTTTACTTGTTGACTTTAGACTTACAATCTTTTAAACCATTGTTTATCCCCAACAATACGAACGAATGTCTTCCAGAGTAATAAACCAACGTGTAAACTTCGCGTCCGTAAAGAATCCGATGCCTTATCCCGATTTCTTGGACGTTCAGTTAAAGTCTTTCCAAGATTTTCTGCAGCTCGACACGCCCAGTGAATTGCGTAAGAACGACGGTCTGTACAAAGTTTTTGCTGAGAACTTCCCTATCGCTGATACTCGCAACAACTTTGTATTAGAGTTTATCGACTACTATATCGATGAACCTCGTTACAGCATTCAGGAATGTCTGGAGCGCGGATTGACTTACTGTGTGCCCCTCAAGGCAAAACTCAAACTTTATTGTACGGACCCTGATCATGAGGATTTTGATACCGTCGTACAGGATGTGTTCCTGGGTACGATTCCTTACATGACAAGCAACGGTACGTTTATTATCAACGGTGCTGAGCGTGTAGTTGTTTCGCAGCTTCACCGTTCGCCCGGTGTATTCTTCGGTTCAAGTATCCACGCTAACGGTACGCAGCTTTATTCTGCACGTATCATCCCGTTCAAGGGTTCGTGGATCGAATTTGCTACGGACATCAACAATGTGATGTATGCTTACATCGACCGTAAGAAAAAGTTGCCCGTAACTACTTTGTTGCGTGCCATCGGTTATGACACGGATAAGGACATTTTGCAGATTTTCAAGCTCGCCGAGGAAATCAAGGTGAACAAAACGAATCTGAAGAATGTTATCGGCCGCAAGTTGGCTGCCCGTGTGCTGAAGAGTACGCTCGAAGACTTCGTTGATGAGGATACCGGTGAAGTAGTTTCTATTGAACGTATTGAAATTGTGCTTGAGCGCGAAACGGTGATTGAGGAAGAGCACATTGAACAAATCATTAACTCGGGTGAACAGAGCATTCTGATTCACAAGGAGGAGGCTTCTTCTTCTGATTACTCTATCATCTTCAATACGTTGCAAAAGGACCCCTCGAAGTCGGAAAAGGAAGCTGTAACGTTTATCTACCGTCAGCTGCGTAACTCTGACCCTGCTGATGATGCTTCGGCTCGCGAAGTTATCAACAACCTTTTCTTCTCTGAAAAGCGTTATGACTTGGGCGAGGTTGGTCGTTACCGTATCAATAAGAAGTTGAATCTTTCAACGGATATGGATGTGCGCGTGTTGACTCGCGAAGATATCATCGAGATTATCCAGTACTTGGTTGAGTTGATCAACTCTAAGGCTACTGTCGATGATATTGACCACTTGAGTAACCGTCGCGTACGTACGGTGGGCGAACAGCTCTCGAACCAGTTCTCAATCGGTTTGGCACGTATGAGCCGTACGATTCGTGAACGTATGAACGTGCGTGACAACGAAGTGTTTACGCCGACGGATTTGATCAATGCTAAGACTATCTCGAGCGTGATCAACTCGTTCTTCGGTACGAATGCCCTGTCGCAGTTCATGGACCAGACGAACCCCTTGGCTGAGGTTACGCACAAGCGTCGTTTGTCAGCCTTAGGTCCTGGCGGTCTGTCGCGTGAACGTGCCGGTTTCGAGGTGCGAGACGTACACTACACGCACTATGGTCGTTTGTGTCCTATCGAGTCGCCTGAAGGTCCGAACATTGGTTTGATTTCTTCGCTTTGTGTGTATGCGAAGATTGATGACCTCGGTTTCATCGAAACTCCGTACCGTAAGGTTGAGAATTCGGTTGTAAACCTGAACAACGAAAATGTTGTTTACCTTTCTGCTGAAGAAGAAGAGGGTAAGATTATCGGTCAGGGTAATGCTCCGCTGAATGACGATGGTACGTTTATCCGCGATAAAGTGAAGTGCCGTCAGGATGCCGATTATCCTGTGGTTCCCCCTTCAGAGGTTGAACTCATGGACGTGGCTCCGCAGCAGATTGCTTCAATCGCAGCTTCACTGATACCCTTCCTTGAGCACGACGATGCTCACCGTGCGTTGATGGGATCGAACATGATGCGTCAGGCAGTTCCCCTTATCCGCAGTGAAGCACCTATCGTAGGTACGGGTATCGAAAAGCAGGTTTGCGAAGATTCACGTACGATGATTACGGCAGAAGGTGATGGTGTGATTGAATATGTAGATGCTACTACCATCCGTATTGCTTACGACCGTTCTGAAGATGAAGAGTTTGTTAGCTTCGATTCGAACGTAAAGGAATACCAGATTCCCAAGTTCCGCCGTACGAACCAGAATATGACCATTGACCTCCGTCCGATTTGCGATGCAGGTCAGATTGTGAAGAAGGGTGACATCCTTACTGAGGGTTATGCTACCGAAAACGGTGAGTTGGCTCTTGGCCGTAACCTCCTCGTGGCTTACATGCCTTGGAAGGGTTACAACTATGAGGATGCTATCGTATTGAATGAACGTATTGTACGTGATGATATCCTTACTTCTGTTCACGTGGATGAGTTCTCGCTTGAAGTGCGTGAAACGAAGCGTGGTATGGAAGAATTTACCAACGACATCCCCAACGTAAGCGAAGATGCTACGAAGGATTTGGATGAAAATGGTATTGTGCGTATTGGTGCGCGTATCGCACCGGGCGATATCATGATTGGTAAAATTACGCCGAAGGGCGAAAGCGATCCGACGCCCGAAGAAAAACTTCTGCGTGCCATCTTTGGTGACAAGGCTGGTGACGTGAAGGATGCTTCGCTCAAGGCAAATCCCTCGCTGGCCGGTGTGGTTATCAACAAGCGCTTGTTTGCCCGCGTACAGAAATCGCGTAGCTCGAAGGCTGCTGACAAGATTACCTTGCAGAAGCTCGACGAAGAGTTCGACCGCGAAACGGGTGAATTGAAGACCATTCTGCTCGACAAACTGCTTACGCTTTGCGACGAGAAAACGTCGCTCGGCGTGAAGGACAATGTAGGCTCAGAGCTCATTGCCAAGGGCGCTACGTTTACCCGTCCGATGTTGGCAGCACTTGATTACACGGCTGTTGAACTCCGCGGTTGGACGGAAGACGAGCACACCAACAAGCTCATCCGTCAGCTCGTTATCAACTACTTGAAGAAGTTCAACCAACTCGATGCCATTCTGAAGCGTAAGAAGTTTGCGTTGACCATTGGTGACGACCTTCCTTCTGGTATCATTCAGCAGGCCAAGGTTTACATTGCCAAGAAGCGTAAGATTGGTGTCGGCGATAAGATGGCAGGTCGCCACGGTAACAAGGGTATCGTGTCGAAGATTGTGCGTCAGGAAGACATGCCGTTCCTCGAGGATGGTACGCCGGTCGACATCGTACTGAACCCGCTGGGTGTGCCTTCGCGTATGAACCTCGGTCAGATTTTCGAGGCCGTACTCGGTGCTGCCGGTCGCAAGTTGGGCGTTAAGTTTGCCACACCTATTTTCGATGGTGCCAAACTTGAAGACCTTTGCGAATGGACCGACAAGGCAGGCTTGCCCCGCTACTGTTCAACGCAGCTTTATGATGGTGGAACGGGTGAACCGTTCGACCAGAAGGCAACGGTGGGTGTGACTTACATGTTGAAACTCGGCCACATGGTTGAAGACAAGATGCACGCACGTTCTATTGGTCCGTACTCGCTCATTACGCAGCAGCCTCTCGGTGGTAAGGCACAGTTTGGTGGTCAGCGTTTCGGAGAAATGGAGGTCTGGGCAATCGAGGCATTCGGTGCTTCGCACGTACTCCAGGAAATCCTCACCATCAAGTCCGACGACGTTACCGGCCGTGCCAAAGCTTACGAGGCTATTGTCAAGGGCGACACTATGCCTACTCCGGGTATCCCCGAATCGCTCAACGTGCTCCTGCACGAATTGCGCGGTCTGGGCTTGAGCATCACGCTCGACTAAGAAACTGTATGAATGCTTTTCCGGCATATAAAGGTTATCTTCCCATTTGTTTTCCGTACTGCGGTCAGGTCATGTTGCCGAACCAGGGCGGGAAACAAAGGGAGGAAATTTCGAACCAGAGCCGCAGAGCATGTCCCGACTTCAGAGTCTGGGAAAAATCATTCAGATTCTAATAATCACTCCCATCATCTTTTCATTCCTTAGAACATGGCATTTAAAAGAGATAATAAGATAAAGAGTAACTTTACGAAAATAACCATCGGTTTGGCCTCACCCGAGGAAATCATGGCTAATTCGTATGGCGAGGTGTTGAAGCCCGAAACAATCAACTACCGAACCTATAAACCCGAGCGTGACGGCTTGTTCTGCGAACGCATTTTCGGTCCGACCAAGGACTACGAATGCCACTGCGGAAAGTACAAGCGCATCCGTTACAAAGGCATCGTCTGCAACCGTTGCGGTGTTGAAGTAACCGAAAAGAAAGTACGCCGCGAGCGTGCCGGACATATTCAGCTTGTAGTGCCCGTTGCACACATCTGGTATTTCCGTTCGTTGCCCAACAAAATGGGTTACCTGCTCGGTATTCCGACCAAGAAACTCGACAGCATTATATATTACGAGCGTTACGTAGTTATTCAGCCCGGACCTTTGGCCGAAGACTTTGCGCAGAACGACCTCCTCACCGAGGACGAATACCTGGATTGCCTCAAGCGTTTGCCGAAGGAAAACCAGTACCTCGAGGACTCTGACCCCAATAAGTTTATCGCCAAAATGGGTGCCGAGGCCATTTACGACCTGCTCACCCGCATCGACCTCGATGCCCTGTCGTACGAACTTCGCGACCGCGCCAACAGCGACTCGTCTGTACAGCGCAAGAACGAAGCCCTCAAGCGTTTGCAGGTAGTAGAATCGTTCCGTTCAAGCCGCGAACGCAACAAGCCCGAGTGGATGATTATGAAGGTAATCCCCGTCACTCCGCCCGATTTGCGTCCGCTCGTACCCCTGGATGGTGGACGTTTCGCCACCTCCGACCTGAACGACCTTTACCGTCGCGTTCTCATCCGCAACAACCGTTTGAAGCGACTGCTCGAAATCAAGGCCCCCGAAGTGATTCTGCGTAACGAAAAACGTATGCTTCAGGAGTCAGTTGACAGCCTTTTCGACAACTCACGCAAGAGTTCAGCCGTAAAGAGCGACAGCAACCGTCCGCTCAAGTCACTTTCAGACTCACTCAAGGGTAAGCAAGGCCGTTTCCGTCAGAACCTTCTCGGTAAGCGTGTCGACTACTCAGCCCGTTCGGTAATCGTTGTAGGTCCCGAACTTAAGATGGGCGAGTGCGGTCTGCCCAAGCTCATGGCCGCCGAGCTTTACAAGCCGTTCATCATCCGCAAGCTCATTGAGCGCGGCATTGTGAAGACGGTAAAGAGCGCCAAGAAGATTGTCGACCGTCGCGAGCCCGTTATCTGGGACATCCTTGAGCACGTCATGATGGGTCACCCCGTGTTGCTCAACCGTGCACCGACCCTTCACCGTTTGGGTATTCAGGCCTTCCAGCCCAAGATGATTGAAGGTAAAGCCATTCAGCTCCACCCGTTGGCATGTACCGCGTTCAACGCCGACTTCGACGGTGACCAGATGGCCGTTCACCTTCCTTTGGGTAATGAAGCCGTGCTCGAAGCCCAGATGCTCATGCTCCAGAGCCACAACATTCTGAACCCCGCCAACGGTGCACCTATCACCGTGCCCTCACAGGATATGGTGCTCGGTTTGTACTATATCACCAAGCTCCGTCCCGGAGCAAAGGGAACCGGCCTCACCTTCTACGGACCCGAAGAAGCCCTCATCGCCTTCAACGAAAAGCGCGTCGACGTACACGCTCCCGTCAAGGTAATGGTTGACGACGTCAACGAAGCCGGACAAATGTGTAAGCACCTGGTTGAAACCTCAGTAGGTCGTGTTATTGTCAACGAAATCATTCCTTACGAATGCGGTTACGTTAACAAGGTAATTTCGAAGAAGTCACTCCGCGACGTCATCACCCTCGTTATCAAGACCGTGGGTATGGCCCGTGCCTGCGAATTCCTCGACGGTATCAAGAACCTTGGTTATCGTAAGGCCTACGAAGGTGGTTTGTCGTTCAACCTCGACGATATTATCATCCCCACCGAGAAGAAAGACATCGTGAAGCGCGGTAATGATGAAATCGATCAGATTACCATGAACTATAACATGGGTTTCATCACCGACAACGAACGTTACAACCAAGTAATTGATACCTGGACCCACGTCAACACCGACCTGAAGAAGACCCTCATGAAGCAGATGACCGAAGCCGACCAAGGTTTCAACGCCGTGTTCATGATGCTCGACTCAGGAGCCCGTGGTTCGGCCGATCAGATTGCCCAGCTTGCCGGTATGCGTGGTTTGATGGCCAAGCCTCAGAAAGCAGGTGCCGAAGGTGCCCAGATTATCGAAAACCCGATTCTTTCTAACTTTAAGGAAGGTATGTCCGTGCTTGAGTACTTTATCTCAACCCACGGTGCACGTAAGGGTTTGGCCGATACCGCACTGAAGACGGCCGACGCCGGTTACCTTACCCGTCGTTTGGTCGACGTTTCGCACGACGTAATCATTACTGAAGAAGACTGTGGAACCCTCCGCGGCCTCGTTTGCACTGCATTGAAGGATGGTGACGAAATCATCTCTTCACTCAGCGAGCGTATTTTGGGCCGTGTGTCTGTTCACGACATCATACACCCCACCACTGGCAAGCTCATCATTGCAGCCGGTGAGGAAATTACCGAAGCCATTGCAGCCGAAATCGAAGCATCGCCCATCGAAAGCGTTGAAATTCGTTCAGTGCTCACCTGCGAAAGCAAGCACGGTGTCTGCATGAAGTGCTACGGCCGCAACCTCGCCACCAGCCGCATGGTACAGAAGGGCGAAGCCGTCGGTGTGATTGCCGCCCAGTCAATTGGTGAGCCTGGTACGCAGCTTACACTCCGTACCTTCCACGCCGGTGGTATTGCATCGAATGCCGCAGCCAACGCCACCATCGTTGCCAAGAGCGACTGCCGCGTTGAATTCGAAGAACTCCGTACCGTTGACCTCCTTCCCGGAGCCGACAACGCCTCAGACAATCCCGAGAACCCCGGTAAGGTGGTTGTAGGTCGTCTGGCCGAAGTACGCTTTATCGACGAAAACACCGGCATCATCCTTTCGACCCAGAACGTACCCTACGGTTCAGTCATCTATGTTGACGACCGTCAGAAGGTAGAAAAGGGCACCGTAATTGCCAAGTGGGACCCCTTCAACGCCGTAATCGTAACCGAAAATGCAGGTACCATCCAGTTCGAAAACGTAACCGAAGGTATCAGCTACCGTGTTGAAGAAGACGAAGCCACCGGTTTGCGCGAACGCATCGTAATCGAGTCGAAAGACAAGAGCCACGTGCCCACCGCACACATCATTGGCGACGACGGCGAAGTGCTCCGCACCTACAGCTTCCCCATCAACGGTCACATCGTGGTCGAAGACGGACAGAAGTTGGCAGCCGGTGAAGTCCTCATCAAGATTCCTCGTGTCGTAGGTAAAGCCGGTGACATCACCGGTGGTCTCCCCCGTGTAACCGAGCTGTTCGAAGCCCGCAACCCGAGCAACCCCGCTGTGGTTAGCGAAATCGACGGTGAAATTTCAATGGGTAACGTAAAACGTGGCCACCGCGAAATCATTGTCACCTCAAAATTGGGCGAAATTAAGAAGTACCTCGTACCCCTGTCAAAGCAGATTCTGGTTCAGGAAAACGACTACGTTCGTGCCGGTACTCCTCTGTCCGACGGTTCAATCACCCCCGGCGACATCCTCGCCATCAAGGGTCCCACCGCCGTACAGGAATACATTGTTAACGAAGTACAGGACGTTTACCGTTTGCAGGGTGTAAAGATCAACGACAAGCACTTCGAAGTGATTGTACGTCAGATGATGCGCAAGGTACAGATCAACGAACCCGGCGATACCCGCTTCCTCGAACAGCAAATTGTCGACAAGCTCGACTTTGCCGAAGAGAACGACCGCATCTGGGGTAAGAAAGTTGTGGTTGACGCTGGCGACAGCGAAACCATGAAGAAGGGTATGATTGTAACCGCCCGCAAGCTCCGCGACGAAAACTCACAGCTCAAGCGCCGTGACCTCAAGCTCGTCAAGGTACGCGATGCCGTGGCCGCCACCTCTACCCAGATTCTTCAGGGTATCACCCGTGCCGCTCTGCAAACCAAGAGCTTCATGTCGGCCGCATCCTTCCAGGAAACCACCAAGGTGCTCAACGAAGCTGCCATCAGCGGTAAGGTCGACTACCTCGAAGGTATGAAGGAAAACGTAATCTGCGGTCATCTCATCCCCGCCGGTACCGGTTTGCGCGAGTTCAATCGCATCGTAGTTGCCGACCGTCAGGAATGGGAAAAAGCCCAGGCAGCTAAAGAAGCTGAAAACGAATAAACGGTTGATTGCCGCAGCCGCGCCCCCTTAAGCGCAAGCTAAAAGGCCAGGCAAAGCTCCACGGCAATTCACTTACACGACTGATAAGAATCCTTGCAGCGTTCAAGTTTTTGAACAGCTGCAAGGATTTTTTTTTGCCCTTATCGCCGCCCCAAGTTTCACCAAAATCAATATCCGCTCAGTCTATTTTCAGTTATAAAATGCCCATCAATAGGCTATCAGTGAGTATTCAAAATCATTTTCGCTGATTTAGAAAAATGTTAAACCGTAAGCAGTGATGTGGGTAAATATCTGTTAAAAATAATCCAATGTTTTTCATCTCCTTCCAAGTGCCTGCGTTACTAACCGGCTTTTCTTTGAAATTACCTCCGAACTTGTGCAAATTAGTTCCGAACTTGTGCAAATTAGTTCCGAGCTAGTGTGAATTAGTTCCGAGCTAGTTGAAAATAGTTCCGAGCTAGTTTGAAGAAGCGCGGAATCGCTGAAAATCAATGCTTTCAAAATCACCACAAATGCGGAAACGCGCACAAGTATTCCGCCCTGCTGCAAACGCATGAGGGGAGTACTGAATTTTGCATTTGTTAGAGAAATTGTTAATGACGAGAATTGGCATTGATTCGAGAATGGCGCAAACAAATAAAAAGAAAGCGGTTAGTGAACTGGATAATCCACTAACCGCTTTCTTTCTGTGTAAGCAGCCGCACTGTGACTGTGCGCAGGAGGTGCTGAAAGCTTATGACAAGAGGTGCTGGAAGCCTATGACAAAAGGTTATGAAAGCCTATGACAAGAGGTTATGAAAGCGTGTGATAAAGGGTTATGAAAGGGCTATGGAAGCGTGTGATAAAGGGCTATGGAAGCGCGTGATAAGGGCTATGGAAACGCGTGACAAAGGGCTATAAAAGCCGATGACGGAGTGCAAAGTTATCAAAGGTTTTACCAAAGGTTATACAGCACGATGCCCACCAGCACGTAAGTAAAAACGAAGAACCAATAAATAGTCGAGATGATGCGGTGCGACTTTTGCGAAAGTCCCTTGCGTTCATTCAGCGGATAAATAATCTGCCCCGACTCACTGTCGAACCATTGCAGAATGCGCTTTGTATGCTCAATCATCAGCACCTTGAACACCGCCACAAACACCGTAGGCGCCACAAACATAGCCCACAGCGTAAGTTCCTTGCCCGACAGCCAACCATACACTGCCACTGCCGCCAACAGCGACACCATGAACGACGAAAGGTGACAAAAGCAAATGGCGTGTTTCACCCTCGGTGCCGCGTCGCCCTGTCGCAGAATCAGCGCTTTTTCAACCACCAGCATGGCACGCCAGCACAAGTGCGCCAAACAACCCATCATCAGCAGCAACGCAATTTTCAGCAAATCGAAAGTGCGTATGCCCTCATCCATGTGAAGCAGATACATCAGCCCGAACCATATCACGCCCAAGCCAAACAAGCCCGAAAAAGACAGGAATTTCAGTCGCGCAATGCGGAAATATCCAATCAGTCGCGCATTTTCGAAATCCGGATTCTGCGCCCATTCGCCCTCGTCCGTCGAAGTTCCACACGAGCTTTTGCCGTGTAAGGTGGAGTGTAAGTATTTTTTCATAATCATCAGTCGTGTTCGTTGAAATCAGTTAGAAACCATTCTCGATGTCCACAGCTTCCTCCGTTTCCGGTCAGTGTCCATATCGCTTCTGTCCGGTCAGTGTCAGGGTCAATCCCTCTTCTGCTTTCATCGAGTTCGTTATTTCGGAATTTTGAATCGCAGCAATTTCTGCGCCCTCTTCAGCCCCTTTGTTTGGTCCGCACGCAGAAATGCGCGGAAAGGCGGCAAAGTGCTACCCCCCGGAGCCATTGCAAAAGCATTCTGTTCCGGTAGCAGCAAGTAAGCAGACGCAGCCCCCTCGGCAGCCATCCACGGAGTGAAACACCCCTGCAGCCTGCCCGACTGTGCCGTAGCAACCACCGTACACGCAGCGTTGCGCCAATACAAATCGGCCGAAGCATACACAATGTATGCCACCCCCGCCTTCAGGCGTTTTACCAGCCCGAAGGACAGCACCCCGTTGCTGAAATCAGTCAGTTCAGCCACCTGCATGCCCGGGTTGTCCACCTCGAAAGGCAGACACACCGTTTGCCACGAAGCCACGTTCGGCCCCTTACGACGGTACGACAGCATGCCCGCATCGGCACTGAAAGAACGGTGCGTCACAAAGCCGCCTCGGTCCTTCAATTCGTAGCGCGTCAAGAGTCGGTTCGTTGCACCGCAGCCAATAACAAACGGCCATATAGCCTTGGCCATCTCTCCGTCGGCCTCTCTGACAAACACCGGCACATTCCTTTCGGCCGGCAGCCGTTCGAAGCCCCGCGCCTTGCGCGGAAGCACCGCCTCCGTCAGGTCCAGCACGTTCACCCGTTCGCAATCAAGGGCAGCCAATGCATCGGCATCCCATCCCCCCGACAAACGGCAAATGCCCTCGTCGTCGACGCTCATTGCCGCCGCCGGAGCCACCGTTGCAAACAAAGCCGTCGTTTGCGCTACCTCTTCGTTCGCGACGAACCACCGTTTGGTTTGCGCATCGAAACACAGGAAACGCGCCTTTGCTTCAGCCGTACGCACCTGTCCGTTCACCACCCGCCAAATGCAGCGTTCGCTGCCCATTTGTAGCGCGTAGTTCAGGAATCTTCCCCCCTCGTCGCGCAGCGCAAAGTCGGTTTCGTTCAAGCGTTCGCAAGTCAGCCCCTGCACTCCCGGCATTTCAGCCAGCGTGCCGTCGGTCAGTCGGTAATGCTCGGTGTTGAGAGCCTTACCGTCGGCCGAGCGCACCCAGCCTGCGTTGCACAGTGCCACCCGGCAACCATCGGCCGGCACCGCAGCTTCGCCCTCGATGTCGGCATAATGCGTAGGCAGCCTGTACAGCCATAAGCCCTTCTGCCTACTTTGCGCGTAAAGGCTGAACACATCCTTTCCGCTTCGGTAGCCGTATTCAAGCACCCGGTTCGTACCCGCAACAGCCAGGTCGAAACTGCCGTTATCCCTTTCGCGCAGTTCCCATTCGCAGAGCGCCGACGGCACCTCGTGCAAGGTCAGACTCTCGCTGTTCTTGGCCTCCCTTCCCAAATAGCGTCCCGTTTCCGCGTTGCGCAGCATCACCCGTCCGTTGTCGTTCACGGTAAGCTGCCACAGTTCCTTCGCAGTTTTCACCGTCATACTTGCCTTCAGTTTATCTGTCGGTTCTGCGCGCTTTCCGGCCGCCATGCAGCCCTTGTCTTTGAAAGCATAGTGCGTGCCCAGCAGCTCGTAGTTCTCCTTATTCATGTTTTTCAGCACCGCGTAGTAGTCGCCCGCCTTCAAGTTGGCAAGCAGCGTTACCCGGCTGAGGCTTTGGGGCAAACTGTTCGTTACCTCGTCAGCCCAAACTGCTGCAGCAGTCAGCCATACCACGAAACACATTAAAAACCGAAGATTTTTCATAAGCGGAAAAAAGAAAAAAATGAAACTTAGCCCCGATTATCCCCTCGTTGTTGTCTATTCCCACTTCGTCACCACTGCCGCCTCTGCCACATCCGGCTCAAAGACCATCAGCTCCGTGCAGTCCGTCAGGTGGTTTTTCAGTATGAACCGCGTCATTTGTCCCCGGCACATTTTGGTGTACACCACCACGCTCCGCTCCTTGTCGCCCTCGATAGTTTTGAAATCGGGCGTCAGTACCTTCAGTTCGCGTTTCACGCGCGACCATTTGAACAGTCGCTTCATTTCGGCACTCGCCAGGTTCACCAGCACCCCGTCGTCGCGCTTTGTTTCCTCAATCAGCACGTCGGTCAGCAAGTCCTGCCAGTGTTCAAAGCGCGTCGGTCCGTCGGGGTAAGGCAAGCGCGCATTGCCCTCCAGGCGGTAAGGCCTGATGGTATCAGTGGGGCGGAGCAGTCCGTAAAGGAAAGAAGTGATAAACAGGTGCGAAGCGGCAAAGTGCCAGTCCGTTTCGCTGAAATCGGCAGCTCCGATTTGTTTGAACACAATGCCCGTATAGGCCAGCAAGGCCGGAACACTCAGCGTTTCGTTGGCAAAGTATTCAGCGTAGCGTTGCACGTTTTCAGCCGCAATCTGTCCGTTCACCTTCAGCATTTTTCCCACTTCGTCGGGCGAAAGCTGCATCAGCATCCTGACAGCCTCGTCGGCCTCGCCGGCAAAGCGGGGCAACGTAGGCATCGGCGCATAAACCGGCAAAGTATGTCCCATTGTTTTGGCACAGGAAAGGAGTATTTGCATAACAGATGTGTGAGGTGTGTGTTGACAGGCCGAAGCCTGCTTGAAAAGAGAATAGAAAACGAAGAAACTGTTTAAACTTACCTACGCTCCATGCGTAAACCTTTCTCGAAGAGGAAGAGAGGAAAGATTAAACAGCTTCACAAACGGATGACCTCATTACGTCGCAGCTACTTTGTCGGCAAGCAGCTATGGTGCAATAATGCCATATTCATGTATATACATCAGGAAGAACCGATGGTCCCGACGCTCACAGCATTAGGCCCGTATGCCCATACGCTGCAATTCCTCGGCCTTTTTGCTGTCCAGGAATTCGTAGATGCCACACAAGTGTTCGCGTACACGGCCGTGGCCGAATTCATACACCTTGTTCACCAGTCCGTCGAGGAAGTCACGGTCGTGGCTCACACAAATCAGCGTACCGTCGAAGTCGGCCAATGCCTGCTTCAGCACGTCCTTGGTGCGCAAGTCCAGGTGGTTCGTCGGTTCGTCAAGAATCAGCAGGTTCACCGGTTCGAGCAGCAGTTTGAGCAAAGCCAGGCGCGTACGTTCGCCACCCGAAAGCACCTTCACCTTTTTGGTGCTGGCCTCGCCGCCAAACATGAACGCACCGAGCAAGTCGCGAATTTTATTGCGAATTTCGCCCTTCGCCACATCGTCGATGGTTTGGAACACGGTCAGTTCCTCATCCAGCAGCGAAGCCTGATTCTGGGCAAAGTAGCCAATTTTTACGTTGTGTCCCAGTGTCAGCGTACCCTCGTGTTCAAGCTCGCCCATGATACACTTCACCATGGTCGACTTACCCTCGCCGTTACGTCCGACGAAGGCCACCTTTTCGCCTCGTTCAATGGTCATCGATGCGTTGGCAAATATGCGCTTCGGCCCGAACGCCTTGCCCACGCCGTCCATCATCACCGGATACTGTCCGCTGCGGGGCGAAGGCGGGAATTTCAGTCGCAAGGCCGAGGTATCCTCCTCGTCCACCTCGATGAGTTCCAGTTTTTCGAGCATTTTTACGCGGCTTTGCACCTGAAATGTTTTTGAGTATGTACCCTTGAAGCGTTCGATAAAGTCCTTCGTTTCCTGAATCATTTTCTGCTGCTCCTCGTACTGCTTCATTTGCTGTTCGCGGCGTTCGGCGCGCAGCTGCAGGTATTGCGAGTAGTTCACCTTGTAGTCGTAGATGCGTCCCATCGTTACTTCGATGGTACGCGTTGTGATGTTGTCGACAAACTTACGGTCGTGGCTGATGACTACTACCGCCTTGCCATTGTTAATCAAAAATTCTTCGAGCCACCCGATTGATTCAATGTCCAGGTGGTTCGTCGGTTCGTCAAGCAGCAGCACATCCGGCTTTTGCAGCAACATTTTGGCCAGTTCGATGCGCATGCGCCATCCGCCCGAAAATTCACTCGTCTGTCGGCAAAAGTCAGAACGTTCAAATCCCAGACCGAGCAATGTTTTTTCCACATCCTCCTCAAAGTGCGTCATGTCGATGGCATAAAACTTTTCGCTCAGCGTAGCCACCTCCTCAATCAGCGCCATGTACTCTTCGCTTTCGTAGTCGGTGCGTTCAGCCAGCTGCTTGTTGAGCGTTTCGATGTGCGCCTCCATTTCGTGCAGGTGCGCAAAAGCCTGCGAAGCCTCTTCGAACACGGTTCGTCCGTCCTCCGTCATGAGGTGCTGCGGCAGGTAGGCAATTACTGTGTCCTTCGGTGCCGACACCTGTCCGCGTGTAGCCGTTCGCACCCCAGCCAAAATTTTCAGCAGGGTGCTTTTGCCCGCACCGTTTTTACCCATCAGGGCGATGCGGTCCTTTTCGTTGATAACAAATGAAATGTCAGAAAATAGCGTAGTGCCGCCAAATTCCACGGCAAGTCCGTCAACTGATACCATATAATTATTTAAGTGTAGAAAGAAGTGGAAAATCGTTTTGTTTGTGTCGAGGTTCAGGCTGTAGCCCTTGTCCCGATGCAGCAGCCGTTGCGCGCTCCCTGGTGTCAATCGTTTGCAGCCGACGAATGCGCCGCCTCATCGGCAGCCCGCAAGCGGTCGATGGCTTCGGCCAGTGCGTCCGACTTGCCTGTCACCACCTTTCGGCAAAACATTTTATTGCGTTCCGTCAGTTTCGGTAAGTCCTCGGTAGTAAGTTCCTTGATGCACGCCCCATAGTCAATGTAGTGCAGCGGCGTCAGCACCGAAAGTCCCGGATACGGCCCGGTGTGCAGCAAGGCATGAGCCGCAAAGGGCGAATTAAACACAATGGTTTGAAAGCACATTTCGCTTGGCACGAACGAAGTGCTGAAGTAGCGTTGCAAAGCCGTTTCGCCATCGAAAGTGGTCAGAATCCAGCGTGCGCAAGCCAGCGTAATGGCCCAATAGTCAGAACCGAAAAACACGTCGCACCGCTTGCCATTGAGCATTACCGAAGCCGGCCGCCTGATACCCATGTAGCGCAGCAGCGTGCGCGAAGCCACAATCACCTTGTTGCGCAACCAGCGATTGTGCCATTTCAAGTCGCGAAAGGGGTGCACACACGTCACCTTGCGCCGCTGTATTGAGCTGTTGCCGCGCGTCAGGTTGTATCCGCTCATGAGTTCCTCGTGAGCGTGTTCTGCAAAAAAGGCATGAATCCGGCTGTTGCTCCAAAGCGGATAATCCTGTGCGCTGAGGCACACCAGGTGCGAGTAATTGCATCCGCTGCTCACAGCTGCCTTCACCAGTTCATACTGGTAGGCCACTTGGTTCCAGCCACCCCAGTTCACGGCATGGCGGTGAACAAACTTCACCTTGTGAGGCAATGCAGCCCGAAAAGGGGCTTCGTCAACATTGGCATCAATGTGAACGTAAAAGTCGGCGTTAAAGTCCAAAGCCTTAATCAGCCGTGCCAAATGTTCGGGGTCGCGGTACGCTGAAATCAAGTATGCTAACATGTGTTTTCTGTCGAGTGTTTATGGTGCAAAAGAGGAGCATACGCTCCGTAGGGTAGTGGAGCGCAACGCATGGGCTCCTATTCCGTTGCGAAGTTAGTACTTTTCGTTCAGAGATTGAAGAAAATCAGCCTCGGGCTGAAGTAAAAAAGCCAAACAAGCCTCCGAAGCGGTTTTTTGAGTGTATTTAACCGCCTGAAGGCTTGTTTTTCAGTGAAAATTCAGGGCCGCAACTTAATATGCCTTTTCGTTTGCCATTTTCCATCCCGTCAGGAAGGAAGCCCGGCAAATGTCAGTCATTTTCCGGTAGTTTATTTTGTCGGCCGTGTCCGAAGGGCGCGTGTAGTCAGGGTGTCCCTCGGTGTGATACCAGATAATGGGCACCCCTTTTCGTGCAAACGAACCATTGTCGCTGCCTCCCACCGGGTTGTCCCATGGACGGAGTGAAGGTTCGAAGCACCAGCCCCGTTCGCGCAAGTCGCGTGTCAGCCACTCGCCAAAAGCCGGGTGCGACTCTGTAAAAAAGTAGCTCACCAACTTCGGGTTGTCGGCCGGGCCGCGGCCAATCATGTCGAAGTTCAGGTAGCATTTCACCTTATCAATAAACTTGCAGTTCGCCACAAAATGGCGCGAACCCAGCAAGCCCTTTTCCTCGCCGTCCCAAAAAGCAAAGATAACCGAATGCTCCGGCTGTTCGCCGCTCATGACGAAGGCACGCGCCATTTGCAGCACCGCCACCACGCCCGAAGCATTGTCGTCGGCCCCATTGTAAATGCCATCGTCGGCAATGTCGGGAAACGTTCCCTCATGGTCGTAGTGTGCCCCCACAATGACCCATTCGTCGGTGCGTTTGCCCGGAATGTAAGCCAGCAGGTTGTTCAGGTGACGCAAGCGGTGCGCCCCCCTTTCCTTGACTTTTGCAATCGAATCCGGGTGCACCTGCCATGGTCCGCGGTCGGGTTTTGTGAGTTGTGCCACATCGAAGGGTTGCATGTAGCTCAAGTTCGTCAGCAGTTTCTCGTTGCCCTGCTTGTTCCATTCGCCCGGTAGCGGTGCCACGCCCCATTCGCGCAGGAGCGAGGTGATGTAGCGCGCTGCCAGTTGTCCGCCCCGCATACCTGCGTCGCGTCCTTCGAGCAAATCGTCTGCCAAAAACTCCATCATGTTGCGGCTACGTTCCTCGGTAATCGAAGCATAGCCCCGTTCCAAACTGCGCTGGGCCTGAGCCGAAAGCGGAAGTAAAGTGCAAAGTACCATCAGCCAGCCTTTCAGTAAAGGGCTGAGGCCGGCATTTCGGTTGAAAATGGGTGAAGGATGTATTATCATCGGTCGGGAAAGAGTTATGAATGGTAAACTGTAACAGGCAGACATTCACCGGCACAAAATGCATAGCATGCTGTGCCGGAAGTAGTAGCCCACGCAAAGTTACATTTTTACGCAAATATTCTTCGATAGAACCATTTAAAAATCATTTTGAACACCTGCTTATAGAGACTCGCATTTGAAAACCCCTAAATCTTCAGTTTAGGGGATGAAAAATGCGGGGTAGCGCAACTACCCTTGACTTTCAATGCACATCTCTAAATACTATTGGCAATGTTGAACTGACTAATCGCGTGAAGAGGGAATTGAAAACGGAACATGAGTGGTTAGGTAAGGTAAATTCGCAAGCTTTGCAAATTGGGTTGAGAAATCTTGATACCGCGACTTTGAAGGCTTCTTCGATATCGTGAGCCATAGCAAACTCATAGAAATTCTCAGCCGTACCATCAAAGACGGCAGAGTGGTCAGTCTTATACACAAATATCTCTGAAGTGGTGTAATGTATGTGCGTGGAGTGAAATATCTGGGCTACTCCTTTTATGTGATGAAAGGCAAATGCCAACTCACGGTGCATCCAAAAATCCAAAGCTAAGATGAAGTCAGAGCTAAAAGAACTGACAAGTCGCAGCAACGGATGGGGATATGCCAAGAGAAAGCAGAAGCTGAGAGAATACATACGAGGGGGGCGACTATTATCACCTTGCCAACATGAAGCGTCTCTTGTTTGTAACAGACGAATGGCTAAGGCGTAGAATTATCTACGTGTAGCAGGGTATGCTACTTTAATGGGGACGAATCTCGAATGGCACCTAAAATAGGAACCGCCGTATGCGGAACCGCATGTACGGTGGTGTGAGAGGTCGGAAAACGAAAGTAGGAAGAAAACTACTTCGTTTTCCTCCTACTCGATTTGGACAAATTGTTGAACAATTAGCTTTTTAACTAAGTACATTTCATACATTATAATGAAACCCGTACCGATTATCATCAGTGGCTTATCAATTTATGGCCTTAAAAATAAAAGCCGAGTGATGCACGAAATTCGTGGCAAATTTTGTGGGATGGAATAGAGGCACTGATATTCTTCCCGTCAAAGCGAATATCTTCAAAGGCTGAGAACGGCTTCTGATTGGAGAAAGCATAGCCCAATGAAAGAATGACTATATCGTTCTGTAAACAGAGAGAGTTCTCTAATTTCCAGTAATTCCATTGTCCGCCGCGGTTGCGTACCCGTCTTTCATTTTGCACCCATTGCCCATTGTCCAATTCTTTATGTAGATAGCTAAATGTCATATTCGGAAAGGTAAATGCTGCAGCTGGGTGGCATTCCCAGGAAATTGTCATATCCTTGTCTCGTCCAAAAGTCAGGAACGGGAGACGGAAAACCGGACCTACTTGAAAAATCAATTTCTTCAGTGTGCTTTCATCATTGTCCAGCTGATATGTTTTTCCGTTGCGGTCGGTCACTTCCCATTGGGGCTTGTAGTCATCCATGTACCAACTTTGAAAACTAATACCTCCAGCTATTCCTAGAAAGCGGTTCAGAA
>FR901685.1:0-445 GCA_000437675.1 Prevotella sp. CAG:891 | reverse complement strand
CCTCCAGCTATTCCTAGAAAGCGGTGCAGAAAGCGGGTATAACTTATTGTTACGTCATAACCGGGATCACTGCCATATGTGAGTAAAGTGCCACTTAATGTAACTCTGTTGGGCGTTTCTTTCCATTCATTGTTCGGTTGTTGGGCATAGAATGGGGAGGCGGTCAACCCAAATAAAGTTGCTAAAAAAAAGGCTTTTATATTCATTTTTGGTTTTTTCTGCAAAAGTAATTGCTGGAATTCATTTGTATCATATTCCCGGTGTTAATGTTTCTTCCAGTTCTTTGCTCAATCTGTATTAAAACAAAAAAACGCTCCTCGTAGATGAGAAGCGTTCTTGTAGGTGGTGCCACCATTAATATTAAAGTTAAATCACAATCCATCCGATTAAATCGCACTTTATTTAAAAGTGCTGATTATCAATCGTTCTGAATTGGATTAAATAT
>FR901684.1 GCA_000437675.1 Prevotella sp. CAG:891 | reverse complement strand
GAAAAAGATATTCTTAAGGGACGACTAAGTACTATATTTATTGGGGAGAGTCATTAATTTTTCAAAACAGACTCGCTGCTGTAAATATATAAAATAAAGGCATTGAAACCACAACCATTCATTGATGGGGTGGGTTCAATGCCTTATTTATTGTAATTATAACAGCGTACTACTTTGTTAAGGTACCAGATACTTGTTGCCTGTAGTTTCTATAATTGTTTTCTTATATTGCTCAGAGAATCCAGGACGCTCAGGACGTGCACCTAATCCATCAGGAGTCAATTCAAACTTTCCTTCTTTTTCAGGTTTAATGGTTTGATCATTATACTTTACGATCAGATATTGTCCTAATTGCATCCAGCGATTCATCATGCGCTGAGCGCAGTCTGCAGAATAATCTGTTAAATATGCGGCAGCTCGTGCGGGTGATTCTTTAAGCAGCATCTGTGCTTTTTTCTCAACTTCTGCCTGCTGTTTTGCGTAGGAAGTTTCTAACTCCTGACGGGCTTCTTTTAAGCTGGGGAAGAGTTGAGAGTATCTTGGATAGACCATATTGGCAACCCAATTCTGTACCCAAAATGCCGACTCCCATGAAAACTTTACGTCACTGGCATTTTTAGGATCGTAGCATTCAGGTGCTTTAGTTGCCGAGCAATAGACAGGAGTGTAGGGTACCATATTGGGATCGTCATTTCCATACCAAAGTACACCACCTACAGCGTTGGGCAGATAGTCACGTAATTGGATAACGTATGTACCCGCTGTTTGCTGTGTGGAAATGGGTCGTTCATTAAAGTACTCCTTGCCATTGTGCGTCCATGTCAGCGGAGTGGGGCGGTAGGGAGCTTCGTAAGGGCCTGAACCTGCATCCTGGGTTATATCAAAAGGTGTTCCTTCATAATGATCGCGCATTGAATTCATCACGTCTTGCAAGGACAACTTTTGCTTGGGCTTAAAGTAAAGGGGCATTACTTCTGCTTTGCCAATGTGCTTTCCGTCAACATAATCAATGTAGCGGTTCATTCCTTCGACCCACATATTGTAAAAACTCCAAACTCTGGCTTCGCAAAAACGAATGGCACCAAAATCGGCTGGTGCATAAGCATTAGCAAATGAGAATTCAGCATCTTTGCCATTGAAATAGCCTTGCTTTCTGGCAAAGGATATAACGTCTTTGGAATACATCACATTGTCTTTATCCTTCATGTTGAACTGATGGATACGACTGTGATTGGCGTGACATGAAATGCAATCGTCGGGAATGCGCACTGCTACCCAAACTGTTCCTTTTTCTTTAGGACCCTTTCCAATCATTTCAAGAATCCAAACTTCGTTGGGGTCAGCAATAGAAAAGCTTTCTCCTTCTGATGCATAGCCGTATTCTTGTACGAGCGTTGTCATAACCTTAATGGCTTCACGTGCTGTCTTTGCGCGCTGTAAGGCTATGGTCATGAGGCTCACATAGTCTATTTTACCATTAGGATCAACCAAATCATGACGTCCACCAAAAGTGGTTTCAGTAATGGCCAACTGATGTTCGTTGATATAGCCCATTACAGCGTAAGTATAGGGAACTTCAGGTATCTCGCCTAAATAATGGTTGGTATCGCCATCAACGATCTTACGCATACTGCCGGCTGGATGATGACCGGCTGGTAAATACAACAAACGACCAAACATTCCATAATCATCTTGGTTATAAGTAATGATGGTAGAGCCGTCGTTTGATGCCTTTTTTCCTACAAGAAAACTCGTACATGCGTCTGCTACTTGTGCACTGCATATTGCAAGAAGAAAGGAAAGACCTATTTTCTTTAAAATACTTTGTTTCATTGTTTAGCAGGCTTTGAATGACATATCAAGTCCTTTTACTGAATGGGTCAGTGCTCCTACAGAAATAAAGTCAACTCCACATTCGGCATAATCACGAAGGGTATCGAATGTGATACCACCGCTTGACTCAGTTTCGAATTGGTGATTGATGAGTTCTACAGCTTTTCGGGTATCTTCGACAGAGAAATTGTCGAGCATAATGCGATCAGCACCGCCATGTGCCATGACCTGCTTGATTTCGTCGAATGAACGGCATTCAATTTCTACCTTTAAATTCAAGCCTTTTTCTTTTTGGTAAGCAGCACAACGATCCAAAGCATTAGCAATACCTCCGGCAAAGTCGACGTGGTTGTCCTTAAGTAAAATCATATCGAACAATCCAATTCGGTGATTCATACCACCGCCAATTTTGACAGCTTCCTTTTCGAGCATACGCATGCCGGGAGTGGTTTTGCGGGTATCGAGCACATGGGTGTTGGTGCCTTCCAAACGCTTTACATATTTATTCGTCATGGTGGCAATACCGCTCATACGCTGCATGATATTGAGCATCAAGCGTTCGGTCTGCAGCAACGAGCGCACTTTACCCGTTACAATCATTGCTATGTCACCGGGTTTTACATGTGAACCATCTTCGATGAATTGTTCCACCTGCATGCTTGGGTCAAAACGATGAAATACTTCTTTCGCAATTCGCATACCTGCCAGAATACCTTCTTCCTTTATAAGGAGCTTTGATTTACCTATAGCATCCTCAGGAATGCAACATAAAGTAGTGTGGTCGCCATCACCTATATCTTCAGAAAATGAGAGGTCGATGAGTTTGTCGTTAAGTTCGTCTACTGTAAACATAGCATTTAATAATATGATTAGTAACTTGAATAATTAACTTATGAAGCACAATGATTAGTGCGTAGGTATTGATTTAGCTTATACAGCTATCTAACCTATATACAAAGTTCGTCAAAATCGCCGAAACATGCAAACTGTTTTTACAGAAAATAGGTTGAAATGACTATTTTAATATTACGCGATCGCCTAAAATTTGGGCCAATTTGCGTTCTATTGCACTTACTTCCATATATTTTCGCATCAAGCTTTTATATTCGTCGGGATTTGACAGTAAATTGGGATCTCGTAATTGCGAAAGAATTTGTTTCAAATAATTTTTTATTATTGAATGTTTGTAATCATGTAACAATCTTGGAACGATTTCTTCTAATCTATAAACATCATCCACATATTGCTCTTTTTGCCGTGAACTTAGCGAAAAGTTTTCTTCACCTAATTCAACAGCAAGTTTACTGATGGCAAAGTTAGGATGGTGAACGAAATAGGGGAGTGCTTGCCACTGATTATCTGTCTTTGATTGTTCAAGAGCCTCTTGCAATATTGACTGATAAAGTGGCGACTGAAATTCCATTCCATCATTTACAAACTCGTTTGCAATGAACTGGGCAACATTCAGCTGCTGCTGTTCGTGAGTATCGATATGATCATTGTCTGATTCGTCTGCATTGTTGCTATTCATCGGACAATTACCATATCTGATAATCATAGCAATCAGAAGTTTCTCTTCAGCTGATGAGTTTTCTTCTAGTAGGTTTGAAGATACAACTGTTGCTTCCTGATTGCTTGCAGACTGATTAGGCAAATCTTCGGGATTTTCAACATTGTTATCCTTTTTACCTTTTTGCTTTGTTTGCGAAACTTGCTTATTGATTTCATTGATTATTAAGGCCTCACTTACCCCTAACATATAAGCACATTCGCTGACATACATCTGTCGTACAATTTGATTGGGAATGACAGATATACTTCTGACCACATCTGTAATCATTTCAGCGCGCTTGATAGGATCACGTTGAGCCTCTTCTAATAAATGATTCGTCTTGAATTTTATAAAGTCAATTTGATGAGCTTCAATATATTGTTGAAATTCTTCAGGGCGGTGTGAACGTACAAAACTATCAGGGTCTTCACCTTCAGGCAGGGGAAGTACTTTGATATTCATGCCTTCAGCCAATAACATATCGATGCCTCGCATGCTTGCTCTGATTCCTGCAGCATCTCCATCGTAAAGCACTGTGATGTTATTGGTAAATCTATGCAGAAGACGAATTTGGCCATCTGTCAACGAAGTGCCGGAAGAAGCTACAACATTCTCTATGCCAGCTTGATGCATGGAAATAACATCCGTATAACCTTCTACCAAAAAGCAGCAATCGTTACGAACTATGCTATTTTTAGCTTGAAACAAACCATATAATTCGTGACTCTTACTATAAATAATGCTTTCTGGTGAGTTGACGTATTTAGCCAACTTTTTATCGCTGCTTAAAATGCGACCTCCAAATGCAACTACCTTGCCCGAAACAGTGAATACTGGGAATATAACGCGACCATGAAATCTGTCAAGCAGTTGATTCTCATTACTACGATATGTTAAACCTGTAGTAATTAAATACTCCTCTTTAAAACCATGTTGTAATGCCGCTTTGGTTATAGCATCTCGTTGAGAGAGGGCATAACCTAATTGAAATTTTTTGATAATCTCGTCACGAAAACCACGCTGACGGAAATAGGCCATACCTATTGCAACTCCATCTACATTGCCATGTAATTGCTCTTGAAAATATTGATTAGCCCAATCATTCAAAGCAAACAGACTTTCTCTTTCACTTTGTTTTGCTTTTTCTTCGTCTGTTAATTCCTTCTCTCGAACTTCTATGCCGTATTTTCTTGCCAACCATTTTAAAGCTTCAGGGTAGGTCATTTGCTCCAGTTGCATTAAGAAATTTACAGCATTTCCTCCCTTTCCACATGAAAAACATTTACAGAGTTGCTTCGCCGGTGAAACGGTGAATGATGGCGTTTTTTCATGATGAAACGGACAAAGACCTTTGTAATTCACACCAGCTTTTCGCAGTGTCACAAATTCTCTGACAACCTCAACAATATCTGCGGCATCCATTATGCGCTGTATGGTAGACCTATCTATCATTGAATTTCTTGTATTAATATAGTAGTGGTGGGGAGTAATTCAAATGGTTTGAATAATTTGAATACACCCTATTAAACATAACGGCAGTTCAGTGCCTATTACAATGATCTGTACAAATGCTCGTATTGCTTGGCAACCTTTATGAAATCATGATGTTTGGCTATATACTGAATAGACTCTTGTTTTAAGCGTGGAATCAAGCTGTTTCGATTAATCACAACATTAGCCAATGCATCATATACGCTTTGTTCATTTGGCTTTACATTGATAATAGGTTGTAATTGAGTTTCTTGCAGAACTTGGTAATTTGCAGGTTCGCCTCCTGTAACAGCTATCAAGCCACGTCCCATAGCTTCCAATGCGTTCATTGCTGGCGTATAGGAATACAACTGATCTAATATTATATCTGAATCATTCATCAATTTAATGTATTGATTAAAGGGAAGGCTTTCAGATATTTTAAGTTTACACTGTTCAGGATAGTCTGCTGCAACTCTTTGTGCAGCCTTCAGCATGATGTCGGTACCTTTGTAGGCTGAGCGCATTTTTTGGATTCCTGCAAAAATTTTAACGGGTTCTCCTTCTGTCCAAGAGTGGTTAACAGATTGTACAGAAAGTGGATCCACTTTTATGGGGAAAGGAATAAAATGAAGTTTATCAGTATTATCAAAATGATGTAAATAACTTACATAATATTCATAGAGCCCAGCAACGATTGCATCACAATCAGTAGCTATTTTCTGATTTAAAATGCCCTTACTTCCAAACAGCCAATCGCGCTTAAAGCATTCATTTTCATCAGAAAATCGTTCTTGGTTTCCGAAATTGAAATCACTGTATTCAAAGGTCTTAAAATCAAGGCAACATTTGACATAGTAATAATCCATACCAAATGCACCCATAACAATTTTGCCATTAGTCTTTCGAAGTTTCTGGTAAAATGGCCATATTCTTTCCCCTTTTAGTGGGATAAACACAGGATTTATCAATTGCACAATGTCGTAACCCTTAAAGCTTTGTATTTGATTCCATGTTTTCCATAGATAAGAAATACTACTTAAAGGTGACAATGATTTTCTGCGCATATCAATATCACGAGGATAATTTTTCCAATTATCGCCATCAGAAGCTAACGTTACATCATGTCCAAGCGAGCGTAGGCCTAAAGCTAAAGTATAATGTACATTACTATACTCTCCTAATAAAAGAATCTTCATTATGCTAATTGGTTTTAATCTATTTATATATACAGTCCTCGTAGTAATCCCCTACTCCGCTGATTCTTTATAAATTGGTTGACTTTGACTTTAGATAGTCTGCAAATAATCGAGCTCCAGTTTCAACCATTTTTACACATGGACGCTTCTTATAATACTCAGTTGTGCGTTTTTCTGCTTGAAAGCTGTGCTCTGGTTGTTTAAGCCCCAAAAGTTCCGCACAAATAATGCTACCATTTTCTTCTTCAAATTTGGCAGCCAATTTCTGAACCTCTTGATAATTATGACTCTTTCCGGCACGATCGCTTCCTTCAACTGCTCCGCAGTCAAGTCCTACAAGCAAAAACATTCCACAAGCTGCACCACATGTTTGACGCATACGTCCAATACCGCCACCAAATGAAGATGACATTTTAAAAGCTTGATCAGGAGTATATCCATATAGATCAGCAAAGGCGGCAACAACACTTTGAGAACAGTTGTATCCCTCTTTAAAGAGTTCAACTGCATGATTTATGCGCTTTTCTAAATCCTCATCAGTGAGGTTAAATGCATATTTGTTCATTAAAAATGATATAAAAGCTATTTGTTTTGATTATAAACAAGTATTAAGTATCTTTGCGTTATCTGCGTCATAAAAGTTTTGTATGCATAATGACTCGTAATCATCAATAAACTCATCAGAATAAAATCCACTTACAACATGACTCTACTTAAAAATCTTCCCAAAAGAAATGTAATTTGGTTTTTGACATTTTTCTCATTAACCTCTTGTCAAGAAAGTTTCGACAATCGACTATATCGGGAAGCAAAGGAATTTACAGTAAATCATTGCCCTCAAGAGCCTGAAAAAGGTACTCGTCTGGATAGTACCACTTATGATATAGCATCACGCACATACACTCAATGGTATGGATTAGAAACATTCAACGAGCAAGTTATTTCGGAAAATATTCCTCAACTAAAAGAAGCTCTTGTAAAACGTTTGACAGCAGACGTTAACTTTAAGGCCTTAAAGGATGAGAATATCACGTTCAGATACGTTTACTATTCACAACAGAATGGCAAGATAATATACCAAACATCTATAACATCTAAAGACTACAAGCGATAGCAGCTACTATAAAGCAGTTATTGGTTAAGTGCTTTGCACAGCTGATCCGGACATGAGGTATTTTTATTACCACACTTGATACCTTGAAGCCGTTCAATCACTTCTTCTTTTTTCATACCTTTAACCAGGTGAGCTATACCTTGCAAATTACCATGACAGCCACCTTCGAATTGTACTGATTGAATTCTGTCTTCATCATCCAGTTCGATATGGATGCATCTAGAACAAACTCCTTGCGGATTATAATCGTATGTTTTCATTTGATGTATATTTTAATTAACCTCTCTTGAGCAGCCAATTAAAATACTCAAGAGAGGTTTATTATGATTATAAGTAAGTGTTCAAAATCATTTATGGATTCTATTGAAATACCATACACTATGTTTTGAGTCTTGCACCGTATATGTTTTCCTTGTAAAATAGGTAAATCCGGCAACACCTCAATATAGAATAACGCAGTTCAAATGTACAAATAATTTTGAACACCTAATTAAAATGCCTTTTAATCTTCAGCAGGTTTCATATTCGTATAAACAGTTTGGACGTCATCAAACTCCTCCAAACGCTCAACCATTTTATCAATGCTTTCGCGTTCTTCAGGCGTTACATCTTTGAGGTCGTTTGGAATATAAGTAAATTCAGCACCAATAACCTCAAATCCGTTCTCTTCTAAATGTTTTTGAATCTGACCAAAGCATTTGGGATCACCATAGATGGTAACACTGCCTTCTTCCTCATCTTCGTCGAATTCATCCTCTACTCCATAATCGATAAGATCAAGAATCAATTCGTCCATATCAATGCCATCTTTCTTCTTGAAAGAGAAAACGCATTTATGATCAAAGAGAAATGCCAATGACCCCATAGTACCTAAGTTTCCATTGAATTTATTGAAAACCGAACGTACATCACCGACAGTACGAGTTGCATTATCAGTGAGAGTGTCAACGAAAATAGCAACACCATGAGGGCCATAACCTTCATAAGTCATTGTCTTGTATTCGCTTTGATCCTTACCCATTGCATTTTTAATAGCGCGCTCGATATTATCTTTGGGCATATTTTCACGCTTACAGGTAGCAATGAGTGCACGCAATGTCGGGTTGTTTTCAGGTTCCGGACCACCAGCCTTAACCGCTACTGCGATTTGTTTACCCAGTTTCGTAAACGTACGGGCCATGTGACCCCATCTTTTCATTTTTGCTGCTTTTCTATATTCAAAAGCTCTTCCCATGGATTATGTATTTTAATGGAGTTTTTTTATTCTTGTTTATAGGTCATTGCTTAAAGTTCGATGCTTTGCATACATCAAACCTTAAGCAATTGTCTAATGAATTAGCGCAATTTAGCGTTAAGCTGTTTTTCTAAATTGGTAATGATTTTCTTCATTATCGATTCAGTTTGCTTATCGTTCATTGTCTTAGTTTCATCCTGCAGAACAAAGTTTACAGCATAACTCTTTTTGCCTGCTTCCAGATTCTTGCCTTCATATACATCAAACAAATCTACTCGCTTGAGAAGTTTCTTTTCTGATGCATAAGCGATTTTTTCAATTTCAGCAAACTCTACAGACTTATCAACGAGCAACGCAAGGTCGCGACTTACAGCAGGGAATTTTGAGATTTCGCGGAAAGAAACTACATTTTTCTTTATCTTCTTCATCAGAAGAGTCCAGTTGATTTCAGCGTAATAAACCTCTTGTTCGATGTCTAATTGGGCTAATAATTTTTTTGCAACAAGACCCAATTCTACCAAGCACTTTCCATTACGATCGGTAATGGCCAAGCTTTTGGCAAAGATATCATTTTCACCGCCAACGATTTTCAAGCCACCTAATTCACAACCCAAACGTTTTAAAATGTTTGCTACGTAAGCCTTCAGTTCATAAATGCTTGATGCTTCGTCTGCATGAGCCCAAGAACCTTCTACTCGTTTACCAGTAATCCACAAACCTAAGAACTGTGCTTCTGAATAAGCGGCTAGTACATGTTCAGGGTTGCGTTTATCAGCATCGAAATAATAGCAATTACCCATTTCGAAGAAACGCAAATTTGCGTTCTTGCGATTTACATTGTGAGCGATGCTTTCCAAACCTCCCAAAAGGAGAGATTGGCGCATGACATTTAAATCGGAACTTAAAGGGTTGAGCACGTGAACCAAACGATCGGCAGCGTAGAGCTTCAAGTCTGTATAGTATGCCTCTTTCGTGAGAGAATTGTTAAGGATTTCATGGAATCCTTCACCCACTAATTGCTCTGCTATCAGATTCTCTAACTTGATTGAACGATCAACATCACCTTTAATCGTAAGACTTGATTTGACAGATGTAGGGATTTCCACATTATTATATCCATAGATACGCAGAATATCTTCAACAACATCACAAGGACGTTGTACATCTACTCTGTATGCAGGAACCTTCAGTGTTAAGCCTTCCTCAGTTTCGCTCATGACTTTCATTTCAAGCGAAGTCACAATTTCTTTAATAACCTCGGTAGGTATAGTCTTTCCGATTAAGTCATGAATATATTTATATTCAATAGAAACTTCAAATTCGTTAATCAAGTCAGACTGTTTTACGTCCTTTATATCCATTGATATTTCGCCACCTGCTAATTCCTTTACCAGCAAAGCAGCTACTTTAAGTGCGTAAATTTGTCCGTCAGGATCAATACCACGTTCGAATCGGAATGAAGCATCAGTATTTAAGCCATGGCGTCTTGCGCTTTTACGAATCCAAGTAGGATGGAAATAGGCACTTTCCAACAAAACATTGGTTGTAGTTTCATAAGTACCAGAACCACGTCCACCGAATACTCCAGCAATACACATAGGCTCTTTTTCATTGCAAATAGCCAAGTCGCGTTCTGACAAGATGTGTTCTTCACCATCAAGTGTAACGAACTTAGTACCCTCGGGCATGGTTTTAACCACAACCTTAGAACCTTCGACCATATCCACGTCAAAGCAGTGGAGCGGTTGTCCATAGGCCATCATTACATAGTTAGTAATGTCTACTATATTATTGATAGGACGTAAACCTATAGTCGTCAGTTTGTTCTTTAACCATTCTGGACTTTCCTTGACTTCGCATCCCCTGATCGTAACTGCACAATAGCGAGGACAAGCTTCAGTATTCTGAACTTCAATGTCCACCTCCAAGTCGTGTGAATCTACTTTGAACTCAGAAACATCCATTTTGTGCAAAGCGGTTTTGTATCCATTACGTACCAACCAAGCATAGAAATCTCGTGCAACACCATAGTGCGAACAAGCATCCGATCTGTTGGGAGTAATATCAACTTCAATTACGAAGTCACTTTCTAAACCATAGTACTCTGCAGCTTTTAAGCCAACTTGTGTGTCTTCGGGGAGAACTATGATACCATCATGGCTATGACCTACACCGATTTCATCCTCGGCACAAATCATTCCTAAACTTTCAACGCCACGCAATTTTGAGCGTTTAATGGTAAAGCAGTTATCTCCATCATATAACTTAGTACCTAAAGTAGCTACAATTACTTTTTGACCTGCTGCTACATTAGGTGCACCACATACGATTTGTGAAGGAGTATCTTCACCCAAATCTACTGTACATACGTGCATGTGGTCACTATCAGGATGTGGCTCACAGGTAAGCACGTGTCCTACTACGAGGCCTTCAAGACCTCCTTTGATGGCTTGAACTTCTTCAACACTACCAACTTCAAGACCGATACTGGTTAATGCATCGGCAACTTCCTGCGGAGTCATATCGAAGTCGACATATTCCTTCAGCCATTTAAAAGATATATTCATATCGCTTTACAATAAGTGCAAATTATTTACCGCAAAATTACTTATTATTTTGTTATCAGCAAAATTTTGCATGGCATCTGCTGTAAGTAAAATCCTATATTAGGGTTTTCCTCATATCGAACTGTAATTCATCTTAGCAAATTGATTCGACAAAACAACTGTCTTTCATACAATATACACTCACATAATTTGCACATCTAGTAAACTGAAGGAAACAAGAAAATGACTGCCTTATATTTTTAACAATTTGAGCAAAGATATATATTTAGTATTTAACAAATGCGAATAATTAAAGTATGTGTATCTCTTGAATAATGTATGATATAAGCGTTCTGAATTCCGTGATTATGTATTCTTTGAAAGACCTGGTATTCAATTTGTTTCGGAATTGTAAAAACTAGCTTGGAGAAAAATTGAACTAGCTCGGAACTAATTTCAACAAGCTCGGAACTAATTCGAACAATTTCGGAGTAATTTTTATCCACAAGTTGGGAAATAGTTCAAGTCCATGAAAAACATAGATTGACGCACTAGTAGAAAATAATATGTTTTAACTTTTAATGAACGAAGCTTTTTAACACTTGACGTAGATGAAGACACTGTTTAATGAAGGAATTACGCAAGTATGTTGGATACGCTGATTTATATATGGGTAGTCATAAATGTAATGATATTCAATGTGTTACATTTTATCTATTCGCGTAAATTATGAACTTATTGCTTGCATCATTTATATGAAGCTGATGGTTTGCTTGATGTGTTTCTTAAATATACGTCCATTACTTAAAAATCATCTAAAAAAACAATGTTTTGGGCAAATAGAGTTGGCTTTATATGGATGAGATAATGGGTTATAACTTCAGATATACTGCGACTGAGTGCATAAAATCGCTCAAAATTTTGGCATTATATTCTATTTGCGTTAACTTTGCATTAGTAGGTATAACTAATATCATATATTTGCATTTACAAGTGGTACTTATCCTTGGTTTAATATGAATAAATATTTCGATAAAAAATATTGGTTTCCAGCATATCTATGTAGATATACTATCCTATTACTTTTACTGTCATTCTGCATTCCTTGCCTTATGTTTGCTCATAAATGGAACGCAGAAAGTCTTCCTATGCCACATCTTAGCGATGAACGAAAATATGTAAGCAATCCAGATGGCGTTCTTTCTTCGCAAGCTGTAATGACTGTTGATAAAATGCTGTATTCTCTGGAAAAAGAAAAAGGTATTGAAACGGTCGTTGCTGTTGTAAAGCAAATTGAAGGTGATGATCCTTACCAGTTTGGCATGAATATCGCGCGCAAATATGGGGTTGGCTCCAAATCACAACGTACCGGTTTAATCATTGTGTTGGCTACGGAAGATAGAAGTTATCAAATACTCACAGGTAATGGGTTAGAAGCTACACTTCCTGATGCTATATGCAGAAGAATTCAAAATCGATACATGTTGCCTGAATTAAAGCAGCGTAACTGGGATGCAGCCATCATAAAAACCGTAACAGCTATCGAGGGTTACATAAAAAAAGATACCTCATTGAAAGCAGCGGATGCGAATGAGCCTGACTCTATGAGTGCTGTTTTAGGCTTGGCTATTGCATTGATTGTGTGTGGTGGTTTGGTGTTTTTTGCAGTAGTAATAAGCGAAAAGAATCAATGTCCTAAATGTAAACATGCGCAACTGCGTATTGCTAGCCGCAATAGGTTTCGTATTTCCGGAACTAATCAGTGGTGCATCCGTACAATATACAGATGTCCTCGCTGTGGATACGAAACAAATAAAATCCACGAGGATGACTTTAATTCTGGAGGTTCTGTCCTGCCACCCTTCATAGGAATGCCAATGGGTGGTAGCGGAGGTTTTCAGGGTCCAATAGGTGGTTCCTTCGGAGGTGGAAGCTTCGGTGGAGGAGGTAGCGGTGGAAGATTTTAATATTATCGCTAATAATCAACTTTAAAGAATACATTTATCAACTAAAACTATAATCAAAATTATGTCAAAAGGAACAATTTCACTTCTTGCGGTAGGCATTTTTATTCTGTGTCTGGTAGGCGGAACATTGACTACTTATAATGGTTTAGTTGCAAAAGATGAATCAGTTTCAACTGCTTGGGGTAACCTTCAAGCTCAGTATCAACGTAGAGCTGACTTAATTCCGAATTTAGTAAGTACTGTCAAGGGGTATGCAAAACACGAGAGTAGTACGTTGGAAAATGTGATTGCAGCTCGTGCCAAAGCAACACAATTAACTGTTAGCGCAGATGAACTGACTCCTCAAAAAATTCAAGAAATTCAAAATGCGCAAGGTCAGTTGTCCGTTGCACTTGGAAAACTGATGCGTATTACCGAACAATATCCTACGCTTAAGGCTAATGAACAGTTTTCTGAGTTGCAGGCACAGCTTGAAGGTACAGAAAACAGAATCAATGAAAGTCGGCTTCAATACAATCTGATTGTAAAAGAGTATAACGTAAGCGTTCGTCGGTTCCCTGGAAATATCGTCGCAGGCGTTTTTGGTTTTGAGAAAAAGGCTGCTTTTCAAGCAGATGCTTCGGCTCAATCAAGTCCAAAGGTAGAATTCTAAAACAATAAAATTACAAAATAACCGTATCAACACCCCAATATCAAAATGATGGATAGCAAACAACGATACATGATGCGTGGCGTTTCTGCCATGAAAGAAGATGTGCACAATGCCATTAAGAATATAGACAAGGGGATTTTTCCTCAAGCATTCTGCAAAATTATCCCTGATATATTAGGAGGAGATCCTGAGTACTGCAATATTATGCATGCTGATGGTGCAGGCACAAAGTCAAGCTTGGCCTACATGTATTGGAAAGAAACAGGTGACTTGTCTGTATGGAAAGGTATTGCACAAGATGCTCTTATCATGAATACCGATGACTTGTTGTGCGTTGGTGCAGTTGACAATATTCTTGTTAGCTCAACCATTGGCCGCAATAAGATGTTGATTCCTGGTGAAGTGATTTCAGCTATTATCAATGGCACTGATGAATTGTTGCAGCAAATGCGAGACATGGGTGTTGGTATCTACGCTACTGGCGGAGAAACTGCTGATGTGGGCGATTTGGTACGTACAATTATTGTAGACTCTACGGTTACTTGTAGAATGAAACGTTCTGATGTAATCGATAATGCGAACATTCGCCCGGGAGACGTCATTGTTGGTCTTTCTTCATGCGGTCAGGCAACCTATGAAAAGGAATACAATGGTGGCATGGGATCTAATGGACTTACCTCGGCACGCCATGACGTTTTCTCAAAGTATTTGGCTGAAAAATATCCGGAAAGTTTCGACAAAGCTGTACCTGAAGAATTAGTGTATAGTGGTAGTTACAAACTGACTGATTCTGTTGATGGTGCACCTGTCAATGCCGGAAAATTGGTACTATCCCCCACTCGTACGTATGCTCCTGTCGTTAAGAAAATCTTGGATGAAATGCGCAAGGATATTCATGGTATGGTACATTGTACTGGTGGTGCACAAACCAAGGTTCTTCATTTCGTAGGTGAAAATTGCCGCGTAATTAAAGACAACATGTTTCCTGTACCCCCTTTGTTTAAAGCAATTGCTGAAGAAAGTGGCACCGATTGGGCAGAAATGTATAAGGTATTTAATATGGGACATCGCTTAGAAGTATATGTATCACCGGAAAATGCCGACCGCATCATTGAAATTTCTAAGAGTTTCAACATTGACGCTCAAGTAGTTGGACACATTGAGGAAGGTGCTCGTTCGTTGACGATTCGCAGCGAATTTGGCGAATTCAATTACTAATCCAGCTATATCCTACAATCTTAAATAAGGCAAGTTCCACTACGAGTTTATTAACTTCGTGCATGGAACTTGCTATCTTTATCTTGCTTTTAGCGTTACACGCAAATTTCGTACAAATGGCAGAAAATAACTCATTATTAGATAAATTGAATGGCTTAGTTGCTCGTTTTGAAGAGGTTTCAACCCTTATTACAGACCCTTCTGTTATTGCCGACCAACAACGCTATGTTAGATTAACCAAGGAATACAAAGATTTGGAAGATCTGATGAATGCACGAAAAGAATATGCTAACCTTCTTTCTAACTTAACTGAAAGTAAGAATATGCTTCTCACCGAAACAGATCCTGACATGAAGGAAATGGCTCGTGAAGAGGTGGCAAATTGTGAAAAATGCATTCCTGAACTAGAAGAGAATATTAAGTTGATGCTTGTACCCAAAGATCCTGAAGATTCCAAAAATGCAATTTTGGAGATTCGGGGAGGTACAGGTGGTGATGAGGCAGCTTTGTTTGCTGGTGATTTATTCAGAATGTACACTAAGTACTGTGAACGTAAAGGTTGGAAACTAGAGGTATCGAGTGCCAGTGAAGGAGCAGCAGGCGGTTTTAAGGAAATCGTATGTTCTGTGACAGGAGCAGATGTTTATGGTACTCTTAAATATGAAAGTGGCGTTCACCGTGTTCAAAGAGTACCTGCTACCGAAACACAAGGGCGCGTGCATACATCAGCTGCCACGGTTGCTGTTTTACCAGAAGCAGAAGCCTTTGACGTTGTGATTAACGAAGGTGAAATCAAATGGGATACTTTCCGTTCAAGTGGTGCCGGTGGTCAGAATGTAAACAAAGTAGAGTCTGGTGTTCGTCTTCGATATAATTGGAAAAATCCATTAACAGGTGTTGTTGAAGAAATTCTGATTGAATGTACAGAAACGCGCGATCAGCCCAAAAATAAAGAACGTGCTTTGGCTCGTTTGCGTACTTTCATTTATGATAAAGAGCACCAAAAGTATGTGGATGATATAGCTAGCCGACGAAAAACGCTTGTTTCAACAGGTGACCGTTCTGCAAAAATTAGAACCTACAATTTCCCTCAGGGACGAATTACAGACCATCGAATCAACTATACAATTTACAATCTTCAAGCTTTCATGGATGGTGACATACAAGATTGTATAGACCATTTAATCGTTGCTGAAAATGCTGAACGATTGAAAGAAGCTGAAATGTAATTCCAATCTATTCCCGAATCCTTTATTCTATAAATGTGTAGATGCCTTACCATGCTACTTCAGCATATATATAGTAGTTAAGGAATCTGCGCATTTATAGTTGAATGATTATGAATCATGCTAAATCATTTCAGTCTAATGAATAAGTTCTTTGTATCTACTTCATTATTCTTTTCGTTATTATTTCTGTCATGTAATTCTAACCGAGAGAAGACAAATAAAGGCATTAATGGTGCATTCGCAAAAGTTGAATCATCCAGTAACATGAATGTCGATCGTATAATTAACTCAGGCGAATTAATTATTGCCACGATAAGCGGTCCTGATACATACTTCGACTATCAGGGTGTTGGTATGGGATTACAATATGCTTTAGCTGAAGACTTTGCACAACATATAGGAGTTGGAATTCGTGTAGTATTGGTGAATGATACGACAGAATTGTATAAAAAGTTACAATTAGGCGAAGCAGATATGATTGCAGTTCAATTACCTGTTGAATACATCCAAAAACAAGGATTTTTAGCTGCAGGAGCGAGTGTTCATACGAAACATACTCAATGGGCTGTTAGAAAAGATGAGGTTGATTTTGCAGAATCCTTAAATGATTGGTTTGGAAAAGGGATAGAGTTGAATATTGAAAAAAAGGAAGAGAAACGCTTTAATTCGCGTCATCAAGTTTATCGCAAAGTTCGTGCGCCCTTCATTTCGCGTGAAAAAAATATTATTTCAACATACGACCATTATTTTAAAGAAGCGGCTGCATATACCGGCTGGGATTGGCGCTTAATTGCAGCACAATGCTATCAAGAATCAGGCTTTGATCCGAATGCAGTATCTTGGGCAGGAGCAAAAGGGCTTATGCAATTGATGCCAAGTACCGCGAAGAAACTTAGTTTAGATGAGCACTTGATATTCCGCCCTAAAGAAAACATCGCCACTGCAGCTAAATTAATCCGTCAACTTCAAAATCAATTCGCCTACATTCACGATAAAGAAGAGCAGATACAGTTTATTTTAGCTGCCTATAATGGTGGTATTGGACATGTGAATGATGCGCGGGCACTTACGCAAAAATATGGAGGAAATCCAAATAAGTGGAACGATGTCTGTCATTATATTCTCAATTTGAGTAATGCTCGGTATTATCGAGATCCTGTGGTTAAGTATGGTTATATGATTGGTTCTGAAACCTTTCATTATGTACAAAACATCATGCAACGCTGGAGTTTATATGGGGGTGATATAAGCAGAATTAAATTACCCCACTCCAGTCCCCAGATGAATGACCATAAAATTGATCAACAACGTGTTCATAAAAGAAATCGATTTAGTAAAGAACATAAAATTTTAAAACCATCAGATTTTCGCATTGAATCTTCGAATACAGATGACTGAATTGATAGATTTACTGGATGCGCAAATCATAGAAACATAGTTGCTTGCTTTACAATGGAACATCCTCTTTTTACTGAAATTCGTCAGATAAGCCAGTTATTAGGCGATCATAAAGTTCGCTATACTCGTTTCCTCAACATACTAAAACGCGTATGTATTTCAGAATCAGTCGATTTTCAAGGGGATTATGCAACCTTGTTTTCTCGCTTATTTGCAGTATGTCAGGTAAAAGAGATTGATTATCGTCCTGCCGATCGTTTTAGACACAATGCCCGTTTAGTTCTGAACAATGAGTTAATCCCATCCAAGGATGACGAACTTGCAGATATTGCTGATTTATGTTGTTTTATCCATTATTTATATGGAGTAGACATACCATCTGATCTTCCTCAACATATTCGTTCAATTAAGATTAAACACTTTAATAGTTCACAAACCCGAGAGGTCTATGGAATTATAAGTGGCATTGATTCCTTATACTCATTTCGAGTTATCGAAGCTGGAAATAACATAGAGTACAATGTGTCTTTCTTTGAACTGCAGGATACTGCAAGTTCAGATTATCAAACAACAAAATACTTATATAAAGGAGCAAATGTTTGTTTGCTAGATGCCAAAACTGATCCCCAAAGAGCAGATTCACTTTTGGTTTATATGGTTGTAGTCGAACCTGATTATCTCATCGATGTCAGCGCACTGACTGCTTGTATTAAACCCTATGGAAGCTCACCACTTAACTTCTTATTGAACCGCTTTTCACCGAATATCTCCAATCGTGCTATTTTAATGGGTAATTTAGCCAATCAATTTATGGATGATTGTATAAATCGTGCCCAATCTGAGGATAATTACTTGGACTCTTTAAAGCAATGCTATGAACAGTACATTCTAGAGTTCAGTTGTTTAGAAAAAGAAGAAGTAGATTTGGATTTTTTCGAACAAGCTCGTATACAGTACAATAATATCTACAAGTCTGTCAGCGAGCGCTTTAAAGCTCCTGATATAGGCATTGACTCTCAAACAATTATACTTGAACCTTCATTTATATGTCCAAGTTTAGGTTTAAGAGGCCGACTTGATGTTATGACGGAGAATCATTTGTGTGTGTTGGAACTGAAAAGCGGTAAAGCTGATTTTAATAAGTCGCGTGATTTATCGCCAAAGGCTGATCATTTGTTACAAATGACTCTGTATGGCGAAATACTACGTCGAAACTTTAATATCGACTGGAATAAACTTCGCACTTATCTGTTCTATTCTACCTATCCCCTACTCTTTAACGAACGTCCATCATCAACAGCAATACGAGATATACTGCAATTACGCAATGGTATTATTTACTTGCTTTATCTGATTCGTAAGGGAGATTTTCTACGCCTTATACCTCTATTCAATCCTCAAAAGCTTAATCAGTTTAATCTAAATAATCGATTCTATTTGCAGTACTTATTGCCGCAGATAGTAGCCATCACTGAACCTCTACAAAATATGCAAAACGATTTTCTTCTGTTGAGCTATTTTGTACACTTTATAAGTTTTATTGAACGAGAGATGTTTATGAATAAAACCAGTGATGCACGTCCTGATTCCTTGCGTGGATTTGCTTCTACATGGAATGCAGACTGGCAAACAAAGAAAATGTCTGGTAATATCATAGCTCCTCTTACGGTTGAAGGGTATGACGAAACTGATAATAATAAAGTGAATAGAGTTCGTTTTACATTGCCACAACAAGATGAAGACCTTACCCCCAATTTTTCTGTCGGAGATATGGTACAGATTTATAGTTTCTCATCGGAAGAGGACAATGTAACAAATAAACAACTCATTCGTGGTAATGTAACTTCTTTAACCAGTGAACATATTGATATAAAGTTAACATATCCACAAAATAGTAAGCTATTAAGTAAAAATCATTATGCTATAGAACATGACAGTACAGACGGCCCAAGTAATCAACAATTTCGTAATTTGTTTGCATTTTTAACAGCAACATCTGCGCGGAAAGATCTTCTTTTAGGACGTCGTGAACCTGAAGTTGACAAACAAATTTCTTTACTAGGAAGCTACCCTGAAACAGTTGAGCAAATAATACTGCAAGCAAAACAAGCTAAAGACTACTACCTATTGATCGGTCCTCCTGGAACAGGAAAGACAAACTTGGCACTTAAATCAATGGTACAAGAATACTTGTTAACTGCAGAAGCCGCAAATCGCAATTGTGAAACTTATTACCACGATAATGCCTTGTTGCTTACGGCTTATACCAATAGAGCTGTTGATGAGATTTGTTCCATGCTCGATAATTTATCACAAAGTATGTCCTTTGATTACTTGCGTATTGGATCGGAACAAACAACTGCAGCAGTGCATCACTCACACTTACTAAGCGTACGAGCACATAATTTACCGAATCGTAAAGTAGCTCTTTCAATGATTCAAAATATTCCGATAATTGTAGGAACTGTTGTAAGTTTGACAAATGCCCAGATTATCTTTAATAAGAAAAGATTCCATACGGCAATAATTGATGAAGCATCGCAATTACTGGAGCCGCAAATATTGGGATTGCTTTCAGCCAAAGTCAATGGAGAAAATGCTATTCAAAAATTTGTATTGATTGGTGATCACAAACAACTTCCGGCAGTAGTTCAATTACCGGAAAATCAAACCATGGTTGAAGTTAAAGAACTGCATCAAATAGGTTTATTCAATCTTAGGAACTCGCTCTTTGAACGCTTACATTGGCTTGAAAAAAATCATGATAGAAGCAATTTTGTAGGATTGCTCAATCATCAAGGAAGAATGCATTCAGATATAGCTCAGTTTGTCAATGCAAAATTTTATGATGGTAAACTTTGCGTTGTTCCACTTCCTCATCAAATAGAAAAGTTGGATTGGCAGCATACCGACAATATTTACGAACAATTCGTTGCTCAAACTCGTATAGGCTTTGTTCGCATAGCTCAATTAAAAAATACGGATAATCTTTGTGTCAACATACCAGAAGCTTCAGCAATAACTAAAATAATAGAAGCAATATGCACACTACATTCTAAAAATGCTTTAGAGAACTTCGAACCAGCAAAACAGATTGGAATTATTGTTCCATTCCGGAGTCAGATTTCAGCGATAAGAAATTCTTTAAGGAAACAAGGTCTTGCATGTGCTGACACAATTACCATTGATACGGTAGAATGTTATCAAGGAAGTCAGCGCGATTACATTCTGTATAGTACAACAATATCTGAACCATACCAAGTTCATATCATATCCAATCTTCAAGAAATAGATGGAAACATTGTAGATAGAAAATTAAATGTAGCACTTACACGCGCACGTAAGCAATTATTTATTTTCGGAAATCCAGAAATTCTCCGACATAGTCCTTTGTATTCAGATTTAATGTCTTATTGCAGACATTTAGATATGATGTCTACATCATTGATTGAATAGATTGCGCGAGTCAACCTTTGATAAATTGGACATTATCATCCCTGGGGCGAAAGTACCCGGGTTTATCAGATTCAACTTTAACTTCACTCAATCACAATCAAATGGAAATACGGAATTTAGACCACATCGATTTTGATACGCTATTTTGCGCCTTTGAAAGAGCATTTGCTGACTACGAAATACATTTCGAAAAGGAAGAGGTGCGTTCTATGCTCCAACGGCGCGGATATAACTCGAAACTTTCTTTCGCTGCCTTTATAAAAGATAAAATTGTGTGGCCTTTATGCTGAACGGAAGCGGAACATTCAACGGCATTCCTACGGCTTATGCCACCGGAACTGGAACAGTGAAGGAATACAGAGGACAGAATCTGGCCGGGACAATCTCCACCCATTCTATACCATTTCTCCGAGAAGCAGGCATTCGCCAGTACCTGCTTGAAGTCTTGCAGAACAATGAGAAAGCGATTGCGGTTTACCGCCGAATGAACTTTGAAGTTGTTAGGAAGTTTAACTGCTTCAGACAAACTATCAAACAAGTTGACCTGCTGCAAGCCAACAAGGATTGTATGGTAAAGCTTGTAGATACAGAAGCCGTCAGACTTACTCAACAGGCTTGCGACTTTTCCTCTTTCCTTCGTGGCAAAACAGCATCAAATCCATTGAAAGATGAGCTGCAGAACTAATCTGTCTCGGTGCTTTCCTTGACGGCAAAATGGTAGGTCATTGTGTCTTCGATGTGCATACAGGTGATTTGTCCCAGATAGCTATCCAGAAGGAATACCGGCGCAAAGGCATCGGCTCTAGGTTGCTGCAGGAAGCAACCGGACTGATAAGAACCGACTTCATCAAAATGATGTATAGACGCTGATAATTTGGGAAAAGCCCCTATGTATTATTAGTGGATATAATGAATAAACAAAATTTTAATCAGTCTACCATCAATTCAATAAAATGAACAATTATACTTTTTATATCTGAATAGTCAATATTTCCTTCAAGTCCGATATATAGTTGCCACTCCGAAACTCGCTCTTACTATGCCAAGCTTGCTTCTCTTCTCCCTCTACAGCCAAATGAATTTTTCGTAAACCCAAGCGGTGGTTCAGTGCATCAATCTGCTTCATTAGGTGCATTCGCTCTGGGCGGTTCTTCACTTCATCAAATAGGTTCTGCTGTATATAGGAAGCATTAGTAATATTTCCAAGAATTACTCCAGTCTTCTTATAGCCAATACCTTCTCGATAAATACCCTTCAGCACCGCCAATGCTGCATTGGTAATCTCAATCGTATCCGAAGTAGGCATAGGCAGAATCCGCGTTTCTCCATTGACATATTGGGTAAGGTCCTCCCGAAAACGATTACTCGATACGAAAACTGTCACGGATGAAGCCAGAGAATGCTGCCCCCGAAGTTTGTTTGCACAACTAGCTGCAAAGCTGGCTACTGATGCTTGAAGTTCGTTATAATCCGTAACTATATTTCCGAAGCTCCGGCTGGTACAAATGGACTGTCTTTGCACTACCTCGGCAGTATCAATGCACGAAATACCATTCAGCTCTTTCCAAGTTTGTACACCCGGCTTTGTGAAGTGACTGCGCACCCAGCTTTCCTTTTTGTCGGCAAACTCCAGCGGAGTCTGAATTCCTAAATACTGAAGCTTTGCCAAAGTCTGTTTGCCGATACCCCACACATCTGCTAGTGCAAAAAGTGCCAATGCCTTTCGTCTCTTCTCCTCAGAATCAATCATACACACCGAGTTATAGCCTTTATATTGCTTGGCAAATTTGCTGCCAATTTTCGCCAAAGTCTTGGTAGGTGCAATGCCAACACTGACGGGGATATCCGTATAAAGTCGGACCTTCTCCACCACTCCATGCATGTATTCCTTCAAATTATAATACTTCTCAAGTCCGTCCAAATAGAGAAAGGACTCATCAATCGAATAGACCTCGGAACGCGGCACAGATGCACGAAGGATATTGTTTACCCGTTTCGACATCGCTGCATAAAGCATCATGTTGGTAGAAAATAGTTTCACCCCATAACGTTTCACAATTTCCATCTGTTTGAAAATAGGGTCTCCACGTTTCAGCCCCAGCGCCTTAGCTTCCTGAGTCAAGGCTACAATACAACCATCATTAGACGAAAGCACACAAACAGGTTTGTTCTTCAATCCGGGATGAAACACCTTCTCCACAGAACAAAAGAAACTGTTGCAATCTACTAATGCAATCATAACAGACTACTTATATACAGGCTTATGAATGATATACGTTACCACACCCCAAACACTGAAATCATCCCCATCGGTGACTTCAATCTCAGGGTATTCCGGATTGGCCGGAACTAACCAGACGTTTCCATCCTTCTTTCGCACTCTCTTAAGTGTATATTCTCCGTTCAATTCGCAGACCGCAATCTGCTTCTCGGTAGGGTTCCTTTCACTTTTATCTACAATAATGATGTCACCGTCATTCACTCCGGCTTCAATCATTGAACGCCCCTGCACACGAATCAGATACGAAGAATCCGGGTGTGGGCATAACATCTTCAGCACTTCGATGTTCTGCGCCTGTTCATCATTGTTCAAAGGAATAGGAAACCCTGCCACCACTTTTACATCAAAGAAAGGTAGCGTCATCGGTTTGATACGGCTAGTAGGCATCACTTCACCCAGCTGCATCAAAACTTCATCTTCCTTCCTGTGCTTAACCGCCTCCATCTGTTGGGTGATACATTGTTTGATAAAGTCTGTTTTATTCTCTTGGCTGTCCAGATAGGCAGCCACCTCTTTATCCGCCCGGAACGCATAGAGTTTGCTGGTTCCCTTTGGGCGGCCTGCTCCCGGACGTTTACCGCCTCTTCCTGATTTATTCAGTTGATTCTCTGATTGAATGTCCACTTGACTCATCGTCTTATTCTTCTGATTGTTCATACCTAAACACTATTTTCGTACAAAGATAGTAAGTTTTCTGATAGATGTTATACGCATTTCAGAAAACTTACGAAAAACGTATAACATCTATCTGGTTCACCCATCTTAATAAGTAGATGTAGATAGTTAGCTATACGGCAGAAAATCAGTTAGACATGAAATGATTTACACGCTTATCAGGCTCGTTTCAGTTTTAACAAATATCTTAATAATAGAAAAAAATTAATCATCACCTCTGCAGTTTTTACAGAGCGCAAACAGCGTGCACAAAAGCGTTCTTGTGTTGATTTTGAAAGCATTGATTATCAGTATGTCTTATACTGATATAGGTAGACACATTAACAA
>FR901683.1 GCA_000437675.1 Prevotella sp. CAG:891 | reverse complement strand
TTCGGTTGCTTTTCGGATGCCTTGCCCGATCGCTGGGGACGTACACTGTTGTTGCGTCGCGAACAGCTGGCTGCATCCGAAGAGAAACGTCCGGTGAGACGGCTATCGTCTTTTGACTTTCTGACGGGTATCGATGATTTCTCTCGCATGGGCGGTTTCCGCTTCAAGGAAGCCCCCCAGGGTGAGTTTATCAATGTCAGTCAGTCGCTGAAAATTCCTCCACTGACGGATATTCGGGAATTGATAGCTGCCAGTCAGAAAATTGAGAAGAGTGAAGAAGCCAATATCCTTCCGGAGCGGAAATGGCTGAAACAATTGGTGCAGCCCGGTTCATCCCTGGGTGGAGCCAGGCCGAAGGCGAGTGTGGTGGATACGAATCATGCGCTTTATGTGGCTAAGTTTCCTTCCCGTAAGGATGACTATGATGCGGGACTTTGGGAGCACCTAGCTCATCAGTTGGCCATCCGTGCGGGCATTCATGCAGCCACGACCCGGGTGCTGGCTACTGGCGAAAAGCATCACACGTTGTTGTCGCGTCGGTTTGACCGCACGGATGATGGCCGCCGTATTCATTTTGCTTCAGCCATGACCCTGTTGTGCCTGACGGACGGGGACAATGCAGCCACCGGGTATGGTTATCTGGATATGGTGGATTTCATCCTGCAACATTGTACGGATGTGGATGCCAACTTGCGGGAGTTGTACCGGAGGGTGGCCTACAATATCTGTATCGGCAACAGTGACGACCATTTCCGCAATCACGGTTTCCTGCTCACATCCAAAGGTTGGACGCTATCGCCCGCCTACGACATGAATCCCACGCTGAACGACTACCAAAGCCTGCTGATTTCGGCTTCATCTAGCCAATCTGATTTGAGCATCCTACTAGATGCTTGTGAAGAGTATATGCTGGATGCTCAAACAGCAAAGCAAATCATCGGTGAGGTGGTGGATGCGGTAAAAGGATGGCATGAATGGGCCGTGCGGTTGGGTATATCCAAGAGGGAAATGGATTTGTTTCGTGGTGTATTTGACCAAAGAATCAACTTTGAATAGGGGAAATTATAAGCATGATTTGGATAATAGAATCTTTAATAACCTGTCATATAATAAACAATTTATATTGTTTTTGCTCATTATATGATAGGTTGGCAGATATTGCGCGTTGAAATATGCAATTTAGTCACGATACATGGGATAATTCATCTTGCAAAGCCCTGCATCTTTTATATTGGGTTTGCAACTTCGCTTTGGCTTGGTTCACTTTATCCCGACCACCGATGCGGATGGCACGTTGTAGATAATCACATAAATTTTGATAGGTTCTTCTGTTACGTTCATGAACATCCATCATTCGGATTGCGTGCTGGATATAGCGGTCAATAAGTTCTTCCCGATAGGTAGGCAGAAGGGCGGATTCATACTTGATAAAGGTGGAAATGTACGAATTCTTTTGCAAGTAAGCGTGCAGTTTTTCAGTCCATCCCTCTTTGGCACAGATATCTGTATATAAACCACCATGTGCAGGAAGTGCCATTTCTGACAATTGTACAATAAAGGCAGGCCATTGTTCGGTTGGAATCACCTCTTTCAGCAATTTATAATATTCCTCTTTCAAATGGTTTTCATTCAAAAGAAGGTAGCAGGTTACCTCCTTGACCATCTGTTTATTGCCTTCCTTTTGCGCAATTTCAAGTTTCCATTGGTTCCATTGGGTTACCAATCCTTGATATTCTTTATCTTGTATGATGCCTTCTTCGCAAAGTTGGTAGGCACGTTGGTAATCCGAGTCTTGCATGGCATCCTGAATAGCCTGTCTTCTGAACTTTTCGATCTGAAGATGTTGAAGGGCAAACTGCTTACCGGCTTCTGCCCCTTTATATTCAGTCAATAAATCCTTTTTCAGCATCATCATTTCGGAATACATGTATCCTTCTTTTAAGTTGGTATCACTTTCCAGTTTTTCCAATATTTCATCATACTCTTTTTCACAGTTGGCATGCTGATACAGAATTTTATATATATCCAAATGCCAATCCCAACCATTAAATACCTTGTCTTGAATACATGACCAGCAAGCATCCATCAATGCTGTGCGTCCGTTTTCATCCAATATACATACCTCTTCATCATCCAATGCATGCAAACTGTTGAAAGCTTCATTTATGATAATACTCAGATAACCTTCACTGTCATCCGAATTGTCCAACGCTATGATTGCTTCCCTCAGTATTTCAAAGCAGATATCAATGGTTGCTTTAAAAATGCCTTTCTCTCGGAACGTGTTAGCCGCTTCCAAAACATCATACATTTGATCAAATAATATGGATTGTTTGTCGAAAGGAATGTAGTCGTATTCATCTTTGGCATCATAAAAGGCTTCAGCGATTTGATTAAGGTAAACTTTGACTGAATCCTTGTTGATAAAATAGGATTCAAATGCTTTTAAAAACTGGGTTTTAACAACAGGTTCACTTAAGATTTTCTTTATGAAGGAACGTAAATCCTCTTCTGGAATTTGTTGTAAAACTTCGATAAACTGTTCTTTCTTTATTTTGTTTTTCTTAGCCATGATACCATGTATTATAGGTTGTAGTTAGTATACAGACCTTTTCTCTGATGGGCCTATATGCATTTGGGGAACAAAGATAACCTATTTGTTTGTAACTCTATCCTAAAAAATGGTATATTTTCAGTATGAATGGTTGAAAACAAAGGTAATCTATGGTACTAACAACGAAGAAGATGTAATGTTTAACGGAAGCATAAGGATGTAGTACACCTGTGCTTCACAAAATATTACATCACAATGAGCAGATCAGGAAAGAAGTTCCCAGCAGGGGGCATTGGGGCGCAGTTTAAAAGTTCCGTGGAATCCCATTCTAGCCAAAGATAGTACATACCCTATACAAGAAGAATGGAATATCAGCAATGCCATGTAGCTGTGCCTTTACTGCTTGTTGATACTTATTGTAACTTGTCTTTAACTGCTTATCATTTACCCACGCAGTATGTGTACATTGTTGATTATCAATAGTATAGCACTCTAAAAGGTACAATCAGTAGGTTGGCAAGTATCTGAGAATGTGTA
>FR901682.1:6003-9121 GCA_000437675.1 Prevotella sp. CAG:891 | reverse complement strand
TTGTATTGCATTCGGTTTGCACTTTGTCTTCGCCGAAGTTAGGCTTCACCTCAGCCATACAAAATAAAATCAGGCTTTTCTTTTGTATTGCATTCGGTTTGCACTAACTTTGCAGTTTGGGAAAGAAGCGAAGACGGATATTCGCATAAATAATGCACTAAAAGGCATTGCGCACGTTGGCTCAGAGCAGATAAACGGGCGTTCCCATAGACAAAGCATACATAAACCGGCGAAATAAAACTCGGAATGTAAATTCACCGGATGATACGTATCTAAACACCACTCATTATATTATATATCCGTAAAAATCGTTTTATAGATTATCCATGACGCATATCAAACTAAAGACAAAAAACAATTTACCACAGAATGCTTTTTCACTCGTTGCTGATTTCAATGGCGATATGAATGAACTGCTGCATACACCTTCTGATGATACATTACCCGTTCTGCCCCTGAGAAACATGATGCTCTTCCCGGGAGTGGTAGGCTCGGTAACAGTGGGACGAGAATCAAGTTTGAAGGTTGTGGAACAGTCAAAAAAACGCGAATCGCTGATTGCCGTTTTTGCACAGAAAGATAGCTCGGTTGAAGATCCGGATAAGGATGATTTATATGATGAGGGGGTGTTGGCACGCGTCATGCGTACCATTGAGGTTCCGAATGGTTCAACGGTGGCTATTCTGCAATGTTACGGACCCATTAAACTGGAGAAACTGAAGCGACGCAAACCTTTTATCCGGGCTGAAGTCAGTCCGCTCGAAGAGGTGCTTTACGATGCCGAGGATGAAGAATTCAAGGCTATGGCTGAGGCTTGCCGCGATGCGGTGGTGCGCTATCTGGATGTGAGCGAGGAAATTCGTGGCGAAGAAGCTACATTTGCCGTGCGCAACATTTCGCACCCGGTGTTCCTGATTAACTTTATCTGTACCAACATGCCGCTGGTGCAGGATGAGCGGTTTGAACTCTTGCAGATGCACGACATTAAACAGCGCGCAATGAAATTGCTGGAAATGCTTTCGCGCGAGTGTCAGCTGGCGGTGCTCAAACATAATATCGAGGTGCGTACGCGGAATGAACTCGATGAACAGCAGAAGGACTTTTTCCTGCGCCAGCAGATGAAGCAAATTCAGCGTGAATTGGGCGATGATGAAACTTCTGACACTTTCGACCTGGAGGAAAAACTGGCCCGTCGCGTAATGCCTGATAAGGTGAAGACCGTGTTTACGCGCGAAATGGAAAAACTGCAGCGCATGAATCCGCAAATGCCCGAATACCAAACGCAACTCACTTACTTGCAGACGGTGGCCGATTTGCCTTGGGGCATTTACACGAAGGACAACTTGAACGTGAAGAATGCCGAAAAGGTGCTGAACCACGACCATTACGGCATGGAGCGGGTGAAGGAACGCATTTTGGAACATCTTTCAACTTTGCGCTTCCGCAGTCAAGACAAAGCCCCCATCCTGTGCTTGTATGGCCCTCCGGGCGTGGGTAAAACGTCGCTCGGCAAAAGCATTGCGCGTGCATTGAACCGCAATTATGTGCGCATCGCGCTCGGTGGTATTCACGATGAATCGGAAATTCGCGGTCATCGTCGCACTTATATCGGTGCCATGCCCGGACGCATCATTAAAAGCATCATGAAGGCCGAATCGGCCAATCCGCTGTTTGTGCTCGACGAAATTGACAAAATGACGAACGGACAGTACAACGGTGACCCGCAGAGTGCCTTGCTCGAGGTGCTCGACCCGGAACAGAACAATGCTTTCCACGATAATTACCTCGATTTAGACTTCGACCTCTCGAAAGTGTTCTTCATTGCTACGGCAAACAGCTTGCAAAACATTCCGCAGCCGCTGCTCGACCGCATGGAGCTGATTGAGGTGGAGGGCTATTTGTCTGAGGAAAAATTGGAAATTGCCCGTCGCCACTTGATTACGAAGAAGCAGAAGGAATATGACTTGGGCGATATGTCTAAATTGAAGTTCAGCCCTTCGGCTATAGACTTTATTATCGATAAATACACCCGCGAAAGCGGTGTGCGACAGCTTGAAAAGCAGATTGACAAGGTGTTCCGCAAAGTGTCGTATCTGACGGCTATGGCCGATAACGAGCAGATGCCCTTTGCCGATAAATCGTTGAAACCTGCCGACATCGAAAAACTGCTGGGCAAACCCTTGTTCAGCCGCGACAAATATCAGGGCAATCAATATGCCGGTGTGGTGACGGGATTGGCTTGGACAGCTGTTGGCGGCGAAATACTGTTTATCGAAACCAGCGTGAGCCGCTGCCGGGGCGGTAAGCTGACAATGACGGGTAACTTGGGCGATGTGATGAAGGAAAGTGCCGTGCTGGCTTTGGAATACATCAAAACCCATGCAGACTCGTTGGGCTTGGATTATCGCATTTTTGACCATTGGGGCGTACACGTTCATGTGCCCGAAGGCGCTACACCGAAGGATGGTCCCTCGGCCGGCATTACGATTGCCACTTCAATAGCTTCGGCACTGACGCAGCGCAAGGTGCGTGCCAATACGGCCATGACGGGCGAAATAACTTTGCGTGGCAAGGTGCTGCCTGTGGGCGGTATCAAGGAAAAGATATTGGCAGCCAAGCGAGCCGGCATTACCGACATTCTGATTTCTGAAGAAAACCGCAAGGATGTGGCCGATATCAACGAACGCTATGTAAAGGGACTGACTTTCCACTTTGTGCAGGACGTGAAGGATGTGCTTAGCTTTGCCCTGCTCGACGAAAAGGTGGATAACCCCATCGTTTTTACCATTCCTGACGAAAAGGCCGAAAAGCTTGCCGAACAACCCGATGATGTGGCTGTGAGGCTGATGAAGGAAAAATAATTACACCTACACTTACACGCTTATACTTTAATATGGATTTTACACTTCAGCATACCGATGCCACCAGTGCTGCGCGCGCCGGACTGATTCGTACCGACCACGGAGAAATACATACCCCTATCTTTATGCCCGTTGGTACGGTGGGCAGTGTGAAGGGCGTGCATTTACACGAAATAAAAGACGAGGTTAATGCCGAAATCATTTTGGGCAACACCTACCACTTGTATCTGCGTCCGGGACTCGACATTCTGGAACGT
>FR901682.1:0-5940 GCA_000437675.1 Prevotella sp. CAG:891 | reverse complement strand
CGACAGCCCGATGCTTACCGACAGCGGCGGCTTTCAGGTGTTTTCGCTGGCCGGCATTCGAAAACTGAGCGACGAGGGTTGCGAATTTCGTTCGCACATTGACGGCAGTAAGCATTTCTTTACCCCTGAAAAGGTGATGGACATTGAGCGCACCATCGGGGCCGACATCATGATGGCCTTCGATGAGTGTCCGCCGGGAACAGCCGACTATGCCTATGCCCGCAAGAGCCTGAACCTGACGCACGGATGGATGAAACGCTGCTGGAAGCGTTTTCACGAAACCGAACCGAAATATGGTTACAGCCAGGCACTCTTCCCCATTGTGCAAGGTTGCGTTTACAAAGACTTGCGTCAGGAAAGTGCCCGCTTCATGAGCGATTTGGGTGCCGAGGGCTACGCTATTGGCGGTTTGGCCGTGGGCGAACCCGCCGAACAGATGTACGAAATGATTGAAGTGGTCAACGACATTTTGCCCACCGACCGCCCCCGTTACCTGATGGGAGTGGGTACACCGCTCAATATTCTTGAAGGCATTGAGCGTGGGGTGGATATGTTCGACTGCGTGATGCCTACGCGCAACGGTCGAAATGCTTGCCTGTTTACCGCTGAGGGCGTAATCAATATGCGCAATGCCAAGTGGGCCGACTGCTTTGAACCCGTCGACCCCATGGGACATTGCTCGGCCGACTTGCAGTATTCAAAGGCCTATTTACACCATTTGTTCAAGGCCAAGGAATTGCTGGCTATGCAGATAGCTTCGATTCACAACCTGGCCTTCTATCTGTGGTTGGTACGTGAGGCTCGTAAGCAAATTCTGAATGATAACTACGGCCCCTGGAAACGCATGATGGCCGAAAAACTGATGCGCAAACTTTAGCGTTGGTTTTATCGGAATTACCCTTCAGTTTGTTACAGCCTGTGATTTCATTGAACAACCCATAAGTGAGTTGAACACGGATGTTTAAAAAAATCTTTTCCAGAAATAAATCAGCGAACCGGCAGGCAGATGCTACAGCCGACAGTTCCGCTCAGACTCCGGAACCGGATGGTATGAACCAAACGGCACCGGCAGAGCGGACTGCCCGTCGGCGGCAACCCATCGTCGGACGCTTGGACCGCTACATCATTTACAAGTTTCTGAGTACCTACATCTTTCTGATTACCATCATCGTGGTAATTGCCGTGGTATTCGACTTTAATGAACGTATCGACAAACTTACACAAAGTCATGCACCGGTTCAGAAAATCATTTTTGATTACTATGTTAACTTTGTGCCGAACTTTGTAAACCTGTTTACACCGCTGTTCGTGTTTATTGCCGTCATTTTCTTTACCTCGAAATTGGCCGATAATTCCGAAATCATAGCGATGAAAAGCACGGGTATGAGTTTTCGCCGTTTGCTTCGCCCTTACATGATTTCGGCTGCACTGATTGCTGCCAGCAGCTTTTTGCTCGGGGCTTTCGTGATTCCGCAAAGTAATGTGGCGCGTGTAAACTTTGAAAACCGATACATTAAGAAAAAAACAGATGTAACGTCGGTCGATAATGTGCAAATGCAAGTAGACACGGGAGTGGTGGCCTATATCACCCACTTCGACAATGTGAGCAAAAGCGGATATGGATTTTCGCTCGACAAATTTGTCGATAAAAAACTCGTGTCGCACCTTACGGCACAAAGCATACAGTACGATACGTTGTCGGACCGCCGTTTCTCGTGGACACTGCGCCATTACAAAATTCGTACACTCAAAGGAATGCGCGAAAAATTGGAAAGCGGCGAAAAACTCGACACCATCATTGTCATGGAACCCCGCGACTTCTTCTATGTGCGCGGACAGCAGGAAACCATGACGATTCCTGAATTGAAAGAATTTATTGACCGCCAACGCTTGCGTGGTGCTGCAGGAATTAGTACTTTTGAAGTGGAATATCACAAACGCTTTGCCACACCCTTTGCCGCTTTCATCCTGACGCTGATTGGAGTGAGCCTTTCGTGCGAAAAGCGCAAAGGCGGTATGGGTGCCAGTATCGGTGTGGGCATTGCACTGAGTTTCACTTACATTCTGTTCCAAACGGTGTCGTCAACCTTTGCACTGAATGCCGGTTGGCCGGCTATGTTTGCCGTTTGGCTGCCCAATTTGGTGTTTGCCGTTGTGGCCTTCGTGCTTTACAAGCGTACGCCGCAGTAATGTGTTTCTAAGGATAATCCTGTCGATACATTCAGGCTTATCGGACCTTAGATGTTTATTCCTTTCATCTCCTTTTTCTGAAATATTTAAAATGACAGACCATAGCATAACTCCGGCAGACCAGGCCGCTCAGACCGAAAACAATGCCCCCGTGAACGAAACACCCCAAACCGCTTCGGCTCCGGCCGATTCGGTGGAAACGGCTGAAACCGAAGCCGTGGAGGAAAAAAAAGCACCCGAGGTGTTTTTTGAGGACCTGGATTTGAGCGACGATGTGCTCGATGCACTCTACGATATGCGTTTCGAAAAATGTACGCCCGTACAGGCTGCCTGTATTCCGCACATTCTTGAACGTCGCGATGTGTTGGGTGTGGCGCAAACCGGTACAGGCAAAACGGCTGCCTATCTCTTGCCGCTGCTCACGCTGCTCGGACGCGATCCGCATCCTGCCGACGCCGTGAACTGTTTGGTAATAGCCCCTACACGCGAGTTGGCACGTCAAATCGACCAGTCGCTGCAAGGTTTTGCCTATTACACCTCGGTCAATGCCGTGGCCGTGTATGGCGGTAATGATGGCATTCGTTACGAACAGGAACGCCGTTCGCTGCAAGCCGGTGCCGACATCGTGCTGGCTACCCCCGGTCGACTGATTACCCACCTGCAGCTCGGTACACTCGACCTCAGCCGAACCACCCACCTGGTGCTTGACGAAGCCGACCGCATGCTCGATATGGGATTTGCCGACGACATCCTGACAATAGTGAAACAAATGCCCGAAAACAGACAAACCATTCTGTTCTCGGCCACGATGCCGCCCAAAATTGCCGAACTGGCCCGCACGGTGATGCACAACCCGGTTGAGGTTGAAATAGCCGTGTCAAAGCCCGCCGAAAATATTTGTCAAAGCCTTTACGTTTGTCACGAACCCGATAAGACGATTGTGCTGCGCAAAATATTCAAAGACGAACCGCCGCAGCGAGTTATCCTGTTCTGTTCGTCGAAACAGAAGGTAAAGGAACTCACCATTTTGCTGCAACGACGCGGACTCAATGCGCGCGCCATGCACTCCGACTTGCAACAAAGTGAGCGCGACGAAGTGATGCAGTTGTTCCGTGCGCAAAAAATTGATTTGCTCGTAGCTACCGACATTGTGGCACGAGGTATCGACATCGATGACATCACCATGGTAATCAATTATGATGCGCCGCACGATGCCGAGGATTACGTTCACCGCATCGGACGTACTGCCCGAGCCGGTCGTCGAGGTAAGGCCATTACGCTTATTGGCGAAAAGGACCTGTATGCCCTGGCTAACATCGAACGAACGCTTAAAATCAAAATCCCGCGTGCCGAACTGCCTGAAGGTGTGCGTAAACCCTCTGAAGAACCCCGTAAGGGAAATCAACCACGCGGACAGCAGGGAAAAGGACGAAACCGGGCGCGTAAAGACGGTAATAACAAGCCGAATGCAAACGCCCGTCCAAAACACAATAATCGCAAACCGAACAATGCGTCTGCACCCAAGCGAAACGAAAAAACGGCTACTGGAAAGCCGCAGGATAAAGTGGATAATCGTCCGGCTGCAAAACGTCGGCCACAGAAATCGGGCAATGGCCGAAAACCGCAGTAATTGACGGTTACAAACTCTACCATATTTACTCAAAACCAACCCTAACACAGCGATAACATGATAAACATCGGAGATATGGCTCCTGACCTGCTGGGCCTTGACGAAGCAGGCAACGAAATCAAACTCAGCCAATATCGCGGACAAAAGGTGGTGCTCTACTTTTATCCGAAAGACAGCACTTCGGGCTGTACTGCCGAGGCCTGTAGTTTCCGCGACAATTACGAAACCCTTCAGCAAGCCGGCTATGTTGTGATAGGAGTAAGTATTGACTCTGCCAAGTCACATCAAAACTTCATAGCGAAGCAAAATTTGCCTTTTCACCTGATTGCTGATACCGAAAAACAAACGGTCGAAGCTTACGGTGTGTGGGGCGAAAAGAAAATGTATGGCCGAACCTATATGGGAACACTGCGTACCACGTTCGTTATTGACGAAGAAGGCCGCGTGGCTCACATTTTCAATCCCAAGGAAATCAAAACTAAAATTCACGCAGAACAAATATTAAAACTTTAAGAATCTGACAGCCCACGATGTTCTAAATCGTATGTGGCACGATAGTTTCTTAGCAGACATTCCAAAATTATGGCAAAAACAACCGACGAAAACCAGGCACAAAATGAAAAGCTGTTAGCTCTTCAAGCGGCTATGGCTAAAATAGAAAAAGAATTTGGTCGCGGCTCAATCATGCGCATGGGCGATCAGAGTATTGAAAATGTAGAGGTTATTTCAACGGGTAGCTTGTCGCTCGATGCCGCATTGGGCGTAGGAGGTTATCCCCGCGGCCGTATAATCGAAATCTACGGTCCCGAATCATCTGGTAAAACCACCCTCGCTATTCACGCCATTGCTCAGGCTCAAAAGAATGGGGGAGTGGCAGCCTTTATTGATGCCGAACATGCCTTCGATCGCTTTTATGCAGCCAAGTTGGGCGTAAACGTTGACGAACTGCTTATTTCTCAGCCCGACAACGGTGAGCAGGCTTTAGACATTGCCGACCAGCTCATTCGCTCATCGGCCATTGACATCATTGTCATCGACTCTGTGGCAGCACTTACGCCTAAAGCTGAAATCGAAGGCGACATGGGCGAAAACAAAGTGGGTCTTCAGGCCCGCCTCATGAGCCAGGCATTGCGAAAACTCACTGCCACCATCAGCCGCACCAACACCACCTGCATCTTCATCAACCAGTTGCGCGAAAAAATCGGTGTTATGTTTGGCAACCCCGAAACTACGACCGGTGGTAACGCCCTCAAGTTCTACTCTTCGGTGCGCCTCGACATTCGTCGTGTCACCACCATCAAGGACGGCGACACTCCCATTGGCAATCAGGTGCGCGTAAAGGTTATTAAGAACAAGGTAGCACCTCCCTTCCGCAAGGCAGAGTTCGAAATCACTTTTGGCGAAGGCATTTCGCGCACCGGCGAAATTGTCGACCTCGGCGTAGAACTCGGCATTATCAAGAAGAGCGGTTCATGGTTCAGCTATGGCGAAAGCCGTTTGGGGCAAGGACGCGATGCCGTTAAAAAGATTATCAAGGATAATCCCGAACTCAGCGAAGAACTCGAACAGCAGATTGCAGAAGCTCTAAAGGCTCGCAACGACGAAGAGTAACCTAAAAGTTACCCCCTTTTCAATCCATATCCCTCCATTTCTTCGGCAGTTGTTTGCCGTATGAACAAGTAGGGAAAAACAATACAATCCCGGTACAGTTTTGTATGAGTAAGCATCATACATTGCTGTATCGGGATTTTGTTGTCCTGGTTAAACGCTCTTCCTGCAGAGTGTGGTACAGCCAAGGCTGTGGACTGTCCTCTTGTGTATGACCGACATTGTGTTCTAAAAAATCGTAGTAGGAAATAAGAGGAAACTATTGCCAAAGGCAGCTTTCAGTTTGTCATGGTTCAGTATCTGTTGAATACCTTATTAGCTATTTTTCATGAAAGGCATTGATTATTCTTATTATTACGAACAGGAGGATTAACTTAATAGCTTCCTTTAGGGAAGTAAATAAGATATTAAACATGTTCTTCGGCATAAAACGCGAAAATTCTTGTTTTTTCATTGGGTATGAATCAGTTGAAATTCGTAGTTTTTCCCCCAAAGAGTGCAACGCGCGCCCA
>FR901681.1 GCA_000437675.1 Prevotella sp. CAG:891 | reverse complement strand
CACCTCCGAAGCGGTAGGTATCGGCAAGCGGATTGGCCTCTCGGAATCCACCGTCAAGCGTTTTCTGCGGGAGGGTGCCCGTGAATTCATCCGGAAAGAGGCGCACGGCCATTATTGCAAAATCTAAAAAGGTCAATGACACTTTGACCTTTTTGACACGATGACATTATTATAAGACTGCGACAATGATTTAGTAAGATTTTCCATTATATGTTTTATAAACCAATAACACTAATCAGAATTAAAAAACTAATTGATAAGAAATCTTTGTATGATTGCTTATGCCTTTTGATTTAAAAAACGTTTATAGTGGTTTAATCTTCTCTATTTATGTTCATAATCTCATATTTTTGTAATTTTAAATAGGAAACTATACCTGTTTCGAAAATATGAATGTAAATTTGTCGCAGTTGCTTGTAGGTATGTTTGATGGGAAGGACTCAACTACAAATCCGCTTACGGTGATTATGCAGTTTATACTTTATGGTACAAACTTCCCAACTGCATCAATAAACAAAATCACAACCTTTGAGAAGTCGGTTGTTATCCTAAATCTCCTTATCTATGAAAAAGGCTAGATTTCTCTCTCTTGCAGCAATCCTTGCTCTTGGTAGTTTTGTTGCTCCGCAAACAGCGTCAGCGTACAAGTATTATGTGACGCAAGCTGACGGTTCTAGAACCATGTTTCGTGCAAATAGCCCCGAAGA
>FR901680.1 GCA_000437675.1 Prevotella sp. CAG:891 | reverse complement strand
CGGTTCGACTCCGCTAGGGACTACTAAAATTTTTAGAACAAAATGGCAAACCACAAATCATCTGTAAAACGAATTCGTCAGACGGCGTCTCGCAGATTGCACAACAGATATTACGCCAAGACAATGCGTAATGCGGTTCGTAAGCTCCGCGCTACAACTGACAAAGCAGCTGCCGTAGAACTTCTGCCGAAAGTGCAGAAGATGCTGGATAAGCTTGCTAAAAAGAACATTATTCACCAGAATAAGGCAGCTAACATTAAGAGCGGTGTGATGAATCACATCAATAAGTTGGCCTAACCAATTTTGGTTCATAAGGTAAAAGGTTTAAACCCTTCGCTATTAAACATGGCGGAGGGTTAATTTTTTATCTATTACCCCAAAAAGAATCATTCAAAAAACAGGGAACTTTCGGGGGTCAGTAGCAAAAAGATGTGGGGCTATAGCATTTGGGTGAGGCAAAAACATGGCTGCTTCGTACGTTTTGAGAATCGGAAAGAGATAAAGAAGCCGTCTAAACTTTTCTGACGAAGATTTAATTTGGAGATTTATCTCTTCTAAATTCAATCTT
>FR901679.1:329-647 GCA_000437675.1 Prevotella sp. CAG:891 | reverse complement strand
TCTCCATCACCTGAATGGTCGATACGGCTTCGGCCGGCATATTCTGCGTAGCTTGGTTGTACTGGTCGCCCATCAGGTCCAACCCCTCAATGTTCACTTTATTGATGCTGCTGCCTTGATACATAATCTGTCCGGAGGGCAGCACTTCGATGCCGGGCATGTGCTTGAGCACGTCCTCGATGCTGTAGTCTTCCTTTTGGCGGAACGACTCCACATGGTAATTGAGCGTATCTTTCTTGCGGGTGATGGGGTCGGCCTTGACCACGACTTCGTCAATGGCGTAGGACTTTTCGATGAGTTGCACGTCATAGCGCAACT
>FR901679.1:0-318 GCA_000437675.1 Prevotella sp. CAG:891 | reverse complement strand
GAGTTGCACGTCATAGCGCAACTTATCCTTTTCCACCTGAATGTACTGCGTGGCAAAGCCCATTTTGGCAAAGGATAGCTTCACTGGCTGTTCCTTGCATTGCAAGGTGTATTGTCCATCGCTTTGACTGATGCTGTATGCCAGCAACGAATCCTTGGCATTCAATGCCTTACACAATACATTGGCTATGCCTTTGCCGTTGGCATCCGTTACCGCACCCTTAAAAACAAGGACTGTTTCCTGCGCCCATACGGACATAGGAAACAGGATCAGAAAGCATAGTATGTGGATGATCTTTACCATTGTAATTCCAGCATA
>FR901678.1 GCA_000437675.1 Prevotella sp. CAG:891 | reverse complement strand
AGGGCGCCGCGGTTTCAAAACCTCCGAATGGAAATGAAATGAACCAACACGTACACGAGTTCAAAACCACTGAATGGGAATGCACGTACACGGTTTCAAAACCTCCGAATAATGAATGTGTTCTACGGTTCTAAATCGGGTGCCACGGCTTCAAAACCACCGAATGGAAATGAAATGAAATGAACCAATAGAACTACAGAAAGAGTAAAAAAAAAGCAATTTTACTTGTTTAGATGCACACCTTTCATTACCTTTAACCACCCTAATAATCAACATACTATGAGTCAATCTTTGAGTAAAATATACATTCATCTGGTATTTCACGTGAAATACTCAAGCATCATGTTTCGCGATTCGGATTTGTGTAACGTATATCAATATATCGGTGCTTGTTTAAAAGAAATGGAGTGTGAACCGATAGCAATCGGTGGAATGAAGGATCATGTGCATATCTTATTTGTGCTGTCGCGCAATTTTACAATGTCGCAGGTGGTAATGAATATCAAACGAAAAAGTAGTAGGATGATTAAGGCATTGGACGAACGATATCGGAGTTTTTCTTGGCAAAGCGGATATGGGTGTTTTTCGGTAAGTCAGTCAATGCTGAACAACGTTGTTCATTACGTGAATACCCAGTGGGAACATCACCAAAAAATAAGCACCAAGAGTGAATATTGCCAGTTACTCACCTTACACCATATCAACTATGATTCGACAATGATTTTCGATGAGTGAAGAACACCAGCTCTACGATTCAAACTAATTGATCGGAAATAAGCATTGCGCGAAAAAAAATCTGTAACTTTGCTTCCGCGAATTTAGGCTACACTTCAGTTCGGTCGTTTTTTAGTGGAAGTATATCGAACCAAGGACAACGCTCCTCGAGATATTGCCCTTACAGGGCGCCGCGGCCTCAAAACCTCCGAATATTGACGGGGTACCGCGGTTTCTAAACGGAGAACCGTGGGTGCTAAACCTACGAAGGGAACCCCATATTTATCGTAATAGTATATAAGGAGTAACGCTACAGCCTGATTTGCCCCAACAAACCCTTTTTAAACAAGAAGAAACATCATGTTAGAAATAAAAGACTTACATGCCTCGGTTGAAGGCAAGGAAATATTGCGCGGTGTGAACCTGACCATCGGCGATGGCGAAGTACACGTGCTGATGGGGCCAAACGGCTCGGGAAAAAGTACACTGAGCAATGTGCTGGTGGGTAACCCGAAATACGAAGTGACGAGCGGAAGTATTACGTTTAACGGCAAGGACTTGCTGGCCCTTTCGCCTGAAGACCGCTCGCACGAGGGATTGTTTATGTCGTTTCAGGCACCGACGGAAATTCCCGGTGTGTCGATGACGAACTTTATGCGTGCTGCGCTGAATGCCAAACGTAAATACTTTGGCGAAGAACCTATTGCTGCAGCTGAATTTCTGAAACTGCTGAAAGAAAAACGTAAACTCGTGGGACTGGATGCTCACTTTATGAGCCGTGGCGTGAACGAAGGTTTTTCGGGCGGCGAACGCAAACGCAACGAAATTTTCCAAATGGCTGTGCTCGAACCCTTGTTCTCAATTCTTGACGAAACGGACTCGGGACTTGACGTGGATGCCTTGCGCATCGTGGCAGAAGGCTTTAACCTGCTGCGCACACCGAAAACCAGTGCCATGGTGATTACGCACTACCAGCGTATGCTCGATTACCTGAAACCCGACTTTGTGCATGTGCTCGTGAACGGACAAATCGTGAAAGAGGGTACGGCACAACTGGGCTACGAAATTGAAGAAAAAGGTTTCGACTGGATTAAGGAACAGTTGTAGTGATTCTCACCTTTTTTCCAATTTTCCCTTTTTCCGTAACCCGAAAATAGTTTAGCCCAACCATGAACAGTCATGAACAATATACTGCGCTCTTCACCGACCATCGCGCCTTGATTGAAAACGGAAGTTGCGCTGCGCTCAACGCACAGCGACAAGCGGCTTTCGACACGCTTTGCCGCGTGGGACTGGCGACCAAACGCGAAGAACGCTACAAATATACCAGTGCGAACGAGGCCTTTGCGCCTGACTTCGGACTGAACCTGAAACGTATTGCCCCGACGGTGAATCCTTACGAGGCATACAAATGTAATGTGCCGAACCTGAGCACGTCGCTCTTCTTTGTGGTGAACGATGTGCCGTGTGAGGCTCCTGAATGCTCGCGCGCACTGCTGCCGGAGGGCGTTATCGTGGATTCATTCACCAAAGTGGCACAAACGCATCCCGAACTGCTGGAACGCTTCTACAACCGGGCGGCTTGCACCGAACGCGACTTTAAACAGGGCGCTGACGGGGTGACGCAACTGAATACGATGCTGGCACAGGACGGCTTGCTGGTGTATTTACCGGATGGCGTCGAACTGAAATCGCCGGTGCAGCTGGTTAACGTGTCGGCTGCGCGCATGGACTTTATGAGCGTGCGCCGTGTGCTGATTGTGGCCGGTAAGGGTGCACGGGGTGCTGTGCTCTTCTGCGACCATGCCGAGGGTTCGAATAATTACCTGACTACTCAGGTGGTGGAGGTGTTTGCCGACGAAGATGCACAACTCGATTTGTACAGCATTGAGGAAACCACACCGCAGAATACGCGCTTCTCGACCATTTACGTGGAACAACAAAGTCGCAGCCGCGTGAGCTATGATGGGGTGACACTGACGAACGGACTGACGCGTAACCGCATGGATGTGCGTCTGCGTGGCACGGATGCTGCTTCGGAACTTTACGGGGCTGTGATTGCTGACGGCAAGCAGCAGGTGGACAACAACATCCTGGTGGAACACCTGGCTCCGCGCTGTACGAGCGATATGCTCTATAAATATGTGCTGAACGGCGAAAGCCGGGGGGCGTTTGCCGGTAAGGTGTATGTGGCACCGGGAGCGCAGCAAACAGCTTCGCAACAGACGAATGCAAACCTTTGTGCTTCGACCGGGGCACGTGCCTTTTCGCAGCCGATGCTTGAAATTTATGCCGACGACGTGAAGTGTAACCACGGATCGACCATCGGTAAACTCGACGAGCAGGCTCTGTTCTACATGCGCCAGCGCGGTATTCCCGAGGCTGAGGCCCGACTGCTGCTGCAACATGCCTTTATCAACGAGGTGTTGCGCCATGTGCAAATACCTTTGCTGCATGAGCGTTTGGCGCATTTGGTTGATTTGCGTTTCCGAGGCGAACTGGGTAAATGCAAAGGCTGCAAAATGTGTAAGTAGCCATTGGACTGTGTTGCCCTTTGTGGCCATGCACTGCTCTTAT
>FR901677.1 GCA_000437675.1 Prevotella sp. CAG:891 | reverse complement strand
TTTGCTCTACTTTTCCATATCTCACCGATTATTGCTAACTTTGTACCCAAGATGTTATCAAATAGTTGTCGTATGGACAGAAAACTCAATCGAATTATGACGGCTTTAGTTGATAATTGCAAGACTAACAAGCGGCTCGCAGAGCAGTTAGGAAAGGATCCTGCAACTGTGATCAAATGGTGTACTAACGCATGTTAACCATCCCTTGAGATGATGACAATAGCTAAACTCCTAAACGTTGACCTCAGCGATCTTGTTCGTTTCGAAGCAGTGTCTGATCCTGTGATTAAAGAATAATAATCAAGCAGACTATTGACATGAATAAGATATCGCTAAACCAAGTTCAAATACAGCTTGCCATTGTTGCAACATGTAGCGAGGTTGAGAGTTGCAGCAATATCTATCAGAATCTAGTTGCGGGCGAGAAGGAGTGCATGGATATTGAACGTCCGCAATCTCTGGAACTTGAGGCAATACTATCGTAAATGTTTAAGACTGCATAACACTTATGAATCCATACCAATACGCTACAACCATAAAGGATTTCTTCTCAACAGATGAGAATGCCATCATCGGTATTTTGACTCAGACAAATGCGTTTGATTCAAAACGTACTACTATTGCATCTTGGAAGGAAGAAATCTCTACTCTTAAAACTGCTTTGAATGAATACAAGGTGGAGGATGGTTTCGTGGCATTCGAATACACAATACCTCGTGTTGACGGAAGAATAGATTGTGTAATTGGACTCCGAGGAGTTCTTTTTGTGCTTGAGTTCAAGACTGGTGACACACGGGATATCAATGCCGATAAGGAGCAACTGTTGCAATACGTTACAGACCTCAAAAATTTCCACTTTGAAAGTTATGACTTGCCAATTGCGCCAATGTGGGTAGTACCAAGTGCAGATGTGCCAATTGCGAGAGTAATGCGACCAACCACAAATGAGAATATCTTTGGATTGATGTCTGTATGCGATACAACGATATCAGAAGTGTTCAAGAAAGTTTTGACTTCCGAGTATGCAAACAAGGTTAAGGTTGATGCTGATAATTGGTTACATAGTCCATATTGTCCAACCTCTAACATCGTTGAAGCTGCTCGCAAGTTGTATGCCAACCACAAAGTAGAGGATATAAACCGAAGTGATGCAAGGGGCGAAGACCTGATACGTACAACAGACACCCTCATCAACCTTATCAATCAAGCAAAGGCTCGAAACGAAAAATACCTTTGTATGGTGACAGGTGTGCCTGGTGCGGGTAAAACGCTCATCGGACTTTCTGTTGCAACTCTTCACCAAAACGAAGAGCATAGCAATCGCTCTGTTTATCTTTCCGGAAACCGCCCGTTAGTAATGGTCTTGCAGGAGGCGCTTGCTCGTGATGCTCGTGACAGAAGTAAAGTAAAACTTGAACAAGAACTTGCTAAAATTGACGATAAGAATGAGAAGAAACTCTATAAGAAAGCAAATAAGGTCAGCATGACCGACATTCGCTCTCGTATCAAGCAATTCATTCAGCCGGTTCCAAACTGGCGCAAGGAATATCTGAAAGGTATTCTTGTGTCCGGTAAAGGAGAAGAAGTTTCGTTCATCAAGGATGTCAATTACCAATATAAAGGTGAAGGTGAGTTCTATATTCCATACGATCATGTTTCAATTTATGACGAAGCTCAGCGAGCATGGGAAGCAAAAGAGAATGCGTCCTATGTCCGCAAGAAGGAGAAACATCTGTCAAATTTTCCAGAATGGTCTGAACCTCGTTTCTTGATTTCATGTATGGATCGTCATCCAGATTGGGCAGTTTACATCTGTCTTATCGGTAATGGACAAGACATAAACCATGGCGAAGCAGGTACTGCAGAATGGATTCGATCGATAAAGCACTTCCCGAACTGGCAGACTTATGCCCCTTCGGACATTCTCAACGATGCAGAGGTTGCAAAGGAAGCAAAAGGTTTGAAGATAAACTACCTCGACCATTTGCACCTCAGTACAGACCTTCGTTCAATCCGAGCAGAGAACCTTGCGGAACTTGTTAATTCAATACTTAGCATGAAGGTTGATACGGCACAATCCATCCTGAAGAAACTTGACCGCTATCCAATCCGCTTGACCAGAGACTTGAAGAAGGCAAAGCAATGGGTAAAGCAAAATGCTCGTCCTAACGAACGATATGGTGCCCTTGCTTCATCCAAAGGTCAACGTCTAAAGCCTGATGCACTTGTTCTTCTACCAGCCAACTCGTCAGAGACGGAAGTTATCCCTTGGTTTTTGGGAGACAAAACAAATGTCAACTCTTCATACTATATGGAGGATGTTGCAACAGAATTCCAAGTACAAGGTCTTGAGATTGATTGGGCTGTAGTTGCATGGGATGCAGACTTACGTTATTCAGCCAATGGATGGAAGCAATTCCAGTTCCGTGGTAGCAAATGGATGAACATCAACAAGGATGAAATCCGACGCTACCAGATAAATGCATACAGAGTAATACTCACACGCGCTCGACGTGGCATGGTAATCTATGTTCCAGAAGGTGACAATGAGGATCATACCCGTAAATGCGAGTTTTACAATAGCACCTATAATTACTTCAAACAGATAGGAATAAAGGAAATATAAAATGATTAACTTTCAATTTTTTCCTCGTTCACATGGTGTTACACCGGGGATAAGAGAAATCATCGAGAGTTTCAAAACTTAAGTGATGACCATCAAATTGTTATTGAAGTTGAAGCAGGAAGAGCTGTACGCAATAATCAATTCCTGAAAGATATATTTAGGCATGTATGAGGTTGAATACTTAGTTATTGCAGTTCTGAATGAGTGCTCGTTTATGAATAGCGGCAAACTCAGCGACAAGTTTGTAGCGACCCTTGCATCTTTGAAAGACAATCAAGCTGCTGCTCAATCAGCAAAGAGAGCTCACAAGTTCAATTCTCAGATTGACGCAGAACTGGAGGTTTTCAAACTTGGTGTTCCATATTGGATGAAGGTCTATAGTGACCTGTCAAAAGAAAGTGTTCTATCGTATGGTGAGCTTGAAATCATCAAAGGTATTGCATCGTACATGGGTAAGGGTAATCTTCCTTCAACTGCACAATGTAAGCGACTGCTTAAGATAATAGCTAAAGCAGAAGATAAAGGTTATATAATGCCAAATTAATAGAATGAAATCAGTAATGGATATTTCCGACCGCATAATATTCGTGAACATCAAGAACTCATACGAGGCATACTTGAATCATGACACTAAACATCCCCTCTATCGTTCATCCGTGTATGACTGCACGGTGAAGTATTGGCGTGTGGATGACGAAAAGGCGCGGAACGCTACACTCATCATTGGGTGCTACAAGGGTATTGTGAAGGAAGTAGTGAAGATAACCGAACCATACAAGGTTGATGCTGATAAGTTCCCTGGTCGTAAAGTGTTTGCTGGTATCGAGCTGCCTGATTCACCTTATATGGGCATGGACATCAGAACTATCTTTGATACTCTTGCAAACTTTACCACCAAGTATTACAACCTATAGTAGTAATCGGTATGAAACAGATAAAACTCATCGTTAGTGACATAACTAAACTGTCGGTTGACGCTATAGTCAATGCTGCTAACCGCTCGTTGTTGGGCGGTGGCGGTGTTGATGGTGCTATCCATCGTGCTGCCGGTCGTGAACTTTTGAAGGAGTGCATGACACTTGGCGGTTGCGAGACAGGTCAGAGTAAGATTACTGGTGCTTATAACTTGCCATGTAAGTATGTGATTCATACTGTCGGACCTGTTCACTATGGTAATGATAACGAGGCCCAGTTGTTGGCTTCATGCTATAAAACTGCGCTTGCCATCGCGAAGGAAAAGGGCATCAAGAGCATTGCTTTCCCTTGCATCAGTACAGGTGTGTATGGTTATCCAAAGGCTGAAGCTGCACAGATTGCGTTGAAGATTATCCGTGAGAGCGACTTCGACGGCGACGTTATCATCTGCTGTTTCTGCGATGTGGATGCCACATATTATAATATATAAGGAGAAATCGTTATGCTCGACAGAAACCTAAGCGTATACCCCTTGATTCAAATACTTAGTCGTCCCTTAAAAGCCCATTTTTGCGAGATACTGTGTTTAAACAATATCTTGCAAAAATGGGCTTTTTAAGGGACGACTACTTATAGGTAAGCGTCCTAATTGGCACACACCGGATTTGTCTGAGCAGGGCGATGGACTATTTTATAGCCGATAGCTGCTGCCACTATACTCATAATAGGACTGAGCAGGTTGAAGAAACAGAAAGGAAGGTAGGTAAGTGTTGCCACGTTGAGGATAGTGGCCTGTGTCATTCCGCAACTGTTCCATGGGATAAGGGGCGAGGTAACGGTTACGGCATCCTCGGTAGTGCGGCTCAACAGTCGGCTCTCATAACCTCCCCGACGGTAAGCATCGCCAAACATGCTGCCAGTAAGGATGATGCTGATGTATTGGTCGGCTGTTACCAAATTCATGAACAGCCCCGAGCAGACCGTTGAACTAACCAAACGTAACCGAGTGCGCATAAATTTGACAAACACCGCCATCAAACTTTCGAGCATACGGCTTGCCGTCATGGCTCCGCCAAAACACATGGCGCAAAGAATGAGCCACACCGTGTGAAGCATACCCTCCATACCACGCGTAGCCACCAGTTCGGTAAGAGCCGGATGTGAAGTTTGCAGATTAGTCGATCCGTAGCAACTCATCATCACCCCTTTGAACAGGTTGTCTTCACCGCCGATTTCGCGCAACACATCGGGCTGAAACAGCAAGGCACCGATGCAGGCTAAAGCGGTTGACAGGGTGAGGGTAATGATGGAGGGTACCTTTCGGGCAATGAGGATGCCGGTGACAATGGGTACAACCAGCAGCCAGGGTGTGATGGTGAAACGTTCGTTAAGTTGGGCGGTAAATTCCTGGATATGCGTGGTCGGCGCCGAGTCATTGCTCAAGCCCAACAGCGTGAAGAGTATCAAGGCCAACACCATGGCTGGTACGGTGGTCAGCATCATGTAACGAATGTGCTTAAATAAAGGGGTATCAGTTACAGAGGCGGCCAGAATCGTAGTTTCGGACAAAGGCGAAACTTTGTCGCCAAAATAGGCTCCCGAGATAATGGCTCCGGCTATCCATCCTTCGTGAAAGCCCTGAGCCTTGCCGATGCCCATGAGCGCAATGCCTATGGTAGCAATGGTGGTCCACGAACTACCCGTCATGAGCGACACCAGCGTGCAGATAATGCAGGCCGAAGTAAGGAAAAAGTCGGGATGAATAATGTGCATGCCGTAATAAATAAGCGTAGGTACCACACCACTCACCATCCAGGCACCACTCAGCGCTCCGATAATAAGCAAAATAATGATGGAAGTGGCCACACCGGTAATGTTGCGCGTAATGGCCTGCTCGTAATCCTGCCAGGGTATGCGGCAATAGACCATGCCCACGAGTACGCAAACGGCCGTGGTGACCAGCAGCGATATTTGACTGCCTCCGCTTAGGGCATCGCTTCCAAAGGTACGGATGGTGAAAAACAACATCGTAACCAATACCACTACGGGGATAAGCGCTACGAAGGGTGAAGGGAGTTTAACGGGTGTATGCATTACTGTCTGTTAGTTTTTGTAGTGTGTTATTCTATTTTTTTTGAGTGCAAATATACACTAAATCCGTAATTATACCCTTTGTTTATGCATTTAATGCGCTCTTGAATCGTATTTTATGCAAATATGCTATTTCTTCTGATTGCTTCGCGGCTACTTTCGTAGGTCAAGAAAACTCGGCATGCGCTTTATCCATCGGGCCCAGGTCGTGGAAAAGCCGAAGAAACGGGCAGTAGAACTTATCTATGCAGGCGCGTTTCGGAAAGGCCTACCTGTCAAACTTTTTCTGGGGTAACACAATGTCAAAGAACGCAGCTATTGAAGTCGTCTAAACTTTTCTGATGAAGATTGAATTTCATAAAAGTTCAGACGACTTCATTTCTTGCCAAATTAAAGAAACATACAGCGTACGATTTTTTTAGAAAAGGCTACGATTGTAATATTTTAATAGCAGCCCAGCGTCCATCGTTTTGTTGCAAAGCAAGTATTTTGATTTGCTGCCCGTCGTTGATTCCTTTAAGCAAATGCTCTCCGACATACGAATCGGATATTATCGTATACTTTTTGCCGTTTCTATCTGTGCGGATAGACGCTATTCCGCTTCCTTCTTTAATCCACGATTCATTGATAGAGCCAACATGCGGCTTAATCCAAACAATCTTATTATCCTGTAACTTGATGTCGAAGAATGTTCCGTTTGCGCTATGTTTATGAAGGCCAAATTTCGTAGGTTTCTTCAATCTGATTGTGTCATTCTTTGAGCGGAAAATCCAAGTTGTAATTTTTCGGCCAGGATGATTTTTATCTGCGTTTTGGGTTTCTGCAACCTTTACTGCCATGGTTGTTGGTAATGAACTATATATAAACTCTTCCGCTTTGGCTGCAAACTCTGCATAAAGTGCCTTGTTGTCCGCAACAGCAGAAACAGTCAATAGTGGATTATACATTTCCCTAAAGTTCGGTTTAAGATTCCATCCTTGCTTCTGATAAGTCTCCCTGTATTTCTCCAGTTCATATTTAGCGTTTTCTTTAAGGCCTTTTTGATTTAGTAACGAAGCCAATCTGAGCCGTACACCCCCTAAAAACTCATCCTCCGTACCGCAGGTAAGTGCTTTGCATAACAATCCAATTTTTGTATCATAATCTTCAATCAATTCTGCCGTTTGATTCCACAAATAGAATTTCGAAGGATACTGCAAAATCAGATTCTTGTAATAATCCAAGGCCTCTTCCTTTTTACCCTGAGAGATGAGCACCGTAGCTTTGAAATAAGGCATGTTCTGACTCTTAGGATATTTTGTCAGCGCGTTGTCAACCAAATTGCTGAAGTCATCAGGAGATTTTATACCATCAGTTTTAAGTTCTTTGGCATATACGCCAATTAGTTTTTCAACCAACGACGGCAAGGTATGTCCTTCATTGGTTTTGTATTGTTCCCAATCCTCCGTCCTAAGGTTTTCAAGTCCCCAAATCCGGATGAAATCTCTGATACGAAATTGCAAAGGCGTGGTCTGTTCAATTTTTATGGCCTCACCAAGAATCAGAGAGTGAAGGATAGAGGGGCGGGGCAAATTTAATTTAAGGTATTGGTTCAGGAGTATTTTTCGGTTCTGGGTTTCTCCAAGGTTCGTCTGCTTCAGTGCATAATATATCAGCCAGCCAAAATCCGGGTATAATTTTTCACCCAGATTACCTTCATGGTACCATTCAGACATTTTGTGGTGCCACGTAATCGCATCTCCTCCATTTTTTGCATTTTCAACAGCATCTTTTATTTCCTGATAATGTGGAAGCCTTCGTCGTTCAGCAGTAGCAATAGCTTTTTGCATAAATTCATCCCCATTGCAGAAGTCATTGTATAGCGCATGCATTCGTTCTATAGTAGCCCCATCATCTTCACCAGATTGTTGTTTTAACACATCATTCAGACACCAAAATAGTGCCCCTGCTGTATAGTTGTTTGAATGATTGGCAAATTCGTTTTCAGCAGCCGTTAATGCCTCTTGAAGGTGTCCAGCCTTTCGAAGCGTCGTTATTTCTTTAATTGTCATACTTATTTAAATCTTTAAATGAATCGTTCTCTCAGAGCTTGTAACTTACCATCAAGTGGTCCCAGTGAACTGGCCAATCGCATATAAGTGTAATTTCCCTTGGCTGTATAAGCCAGTCCTATTTGTGCAATTCCGTCAGTTTTAAGGTGAAACACATCCTGATATTTCTCTTGAGTAATGTCAAGGAGTTGAATATCCAGTTCCTTCAACTGGCATCGCATGAATGCTACAAGTTTTTCAGCAAAAGGTCTATCTTTAGCGATGAAAGGAACCATTTCTGGCGCATACGAAGCGTCGATTATCGAGGTGCACAATGCTGCTAATTCTTCAGAGTCCGATGCCGTCAGTACATCTTTATTACTGTATCCTTTGGCATTATACCATAATTGAAAGGTAGCAGTATGCGCTTCATCATCCATAAACGTGATACGATGCTGGTATGAATTCGACCTGTCCTCTGTTACAGTAAGCGCACATTCCTCTCCGCGTTTTTTGATACGCTGAAATCTGGCATCACAAAAGTCAGCCGAACCGGCGTAATTACTAACCTTTATTTTTGACGACAACTTAATTTCTTCAACAACAAGGTTACTGATATAATTAAAATCAGGAGAGCGGAAATGCCATATTTTTTTGCTTGCGCGGGTCAGAGCAGTGTATGCCCACCGAAAATAATCCTCGTTGGCAGTACCTCCGAAGCGACACATATCCACAAACACATGCTCCCATTCGCCACCTTGTGCTTTATGGCAAGTCATGGCATACCCATATTTGCAAAGTACTGCATTATAATAAGGGTCTTTTTGTAACAGATCTTTATAGGCTTTGCAAAGTTCTTCTTGCTCTTTTGTCTGTATCTTTTTTGTTTTCAGCCACCTGCGTATTTCGGAGTAGCTACTTTTAAGTGGTTCAGGCAATCGGTTTTTGAAATCAACGATTAAGGCACGGGCTAACAACCCGCCTATAGCTCCATGCGGATCATCCAGAAAATTATCCAATAGCATCACATTGACTGAAGTCGGCTTGCCGTTCACGCCAAATCGTATGGTAGCATTGCGGAACTTAAGCCCAACAGATTCAATCTTGTTCTTACCCACTTTCACCCTGACTGAACGTTCAATCACTTCATTTTCTGCTTGGCAGGATTCAATTTGTACAATATTGCCATTAAACAGTTCAGAACCGTACGCATAGTTGTTGCGGTATATCATGAGTAAATCGCCTGTAACAAGTCGTGGGGCATTCTCGCCGTAATAATGCCGGCGAATAGCAAGGTTGTAATCAAGAGCCTGCTTATTGCTATAGGCTATCACAGCGGCCTTTACTCCCGGCTTTTGCTTGTAGAGTTGATAGTAATGCCTTAACAAGTCGGTGTTTTCAGCCATCGAATCAGGCCCTTCGTCGAGTTTGAATTCTATGAAACTTTTTTCTTCAATATGCTGCCGGATGCGCGTCACATTCGAAAGCATAACGCCTTCTGTCGACTGGCGAATCACTTCATGCAACACTTTTTCCACCACTTTGCAACCAAACTTTTTTTCGATATATTCCTTGTCCAGGGCAGGTGAAAAATTCATACCCACCGGTGGCAGCTGCGCATAGTCTCCTATAAAGACAATTTTTCGATTACATACATATCGAAATAAATCGGTCAATAAATATCCGGAACCGAAGGAAAATGCTTCATTTTCTGAAAATGCGTCTGACACCATTGACGATTCATCCACTATATATATAGTCGTCCCTTAAGAATATCTTTT
>FR901676.1 GCA_000437675.1 Prevotella sp. CAG:891 | reverse complement strand
AGAGAGGAGGTATTGGTATCTCCGAAGCCGCTAAATTTTTAGTTTAGCGGTAGTTCACGATTGTTACTTTCGATAAAGACTATCTGCAATCCTTATACGAAAAAGGAGAAACGAATGACAAGAAACATCGTTTTCAACCAGATATAATCAAACGCTACAAACGATGTATTGATTATTTAAAAGCAGCAGGGAACAAAGAATCTTTATACCTTTTTAACTCATTGCATTTTGAGGCACTTAAAGGCAATAAGATGGGGATGTTCTCTATTCGAGTAAACAAACAATACCGGATTGAACTTACGATTGATGAGCATATAGAACAACCCGTATTGACTATCTGCAATATTATAGAACTCTCAAACCACTATGACTGATATGATTACATTGCCAGATACGGAATCAGACAAGATTGCCAACAACCTCACGCCGTTTGAACCAACCCATCCCGGTGAACTTATACGTGACGAACTTGAAAGTTTAGGTATGAAGCAATCAAAACTTGCCGAACAAATTGGCGTATCTCCCTCACTTCTTAATGAAGTAATCAATGGAAAACGAGGAGTAAACACTGAGCTTGCATTGTTGCTTGAAGCCTCTATTGGTGTGCCGGCAGATGTATGGCTGAAACTACAGGCAGATTATAATATGCAAGTTGCCAAATCAGACGAAACCTTTATGAAAAAGCTTTCGCAAATTCGCAAAATTGCAGCTATATTCTGACTTTGCAGTACAACTTTTTAATCTTTTAGACAATAGGTGCTCAAAACGATGGTAAAGGTTGAGCAGCGATACCTTATATATAATAACATGTTAGAATCTTGCTACAACACCCAGGGACTGACAGAAGCCGGGTGCGATGAGGCCGGACGCGGCTGTTTGGCCGGCAGCGTGTATGCGGCAGCGGTGATTTTACCACCGGGGTACGAAAATGAAGAACTGAACGACTCCAAACAACTGAGCGCACGGCGACGCTACGCACTGCGCGAACGCATTCAACACGATGCACTGGCTTGGGCTGTGGGGATGGTGACGGCAGAAGAAATTGACCAAATCAATATTCTGAATGCTTCGTTCCTAGCGATGCACCGCGCATTAGACCAACTGCGAGTACGACCAGAGTTTATCATTGTGGACGGAAACCGCTTTACACCCTACGGCGAAGTGCCGCACGAAACAATCGTAAAGGGCGATGGGAAGTATCTGTCGATTGCAGCAGCCTCGGTATTGGCCAAAACCTATCGCGACGATTATATGCACCGACTGCACAAGGCTTACCCCTACTATGGCTGGGACACCAATGCAGGTTACCCGACGAAGGCACACTTCAAGGGCATCTACGCGCACGGATTGACACCCTTTCACCGCCGAAGCTACGCAGGACTGGATTCACCCCTGGTGCCGCTGCCCGAATGCGAAGCTACAGAAAAACCTGAAGTGGCTGATGTACTGCCGCTCTGGGGCGTGAACCAAGCGTGATACGCAAAAAGGGAAAAGAAACAGCCAAAAGCAACCTTTACACCCATAAATTGCAAGGTTCACCATTCAGAAATGCGCATTACGAAAAAAAATGAACGATTTTTGAAAAAAAACAGGGAAAACATTTGGTGGAATGTGGAATATGCTATACCTTTGTACTCGCAAACAAGGCCGAGAGGTACTTAGCAAGACAAAACACCACCAAGGTCCCTTCGTCTATCGGTTAGGACGAGAGATTTTCATTCTCTAAAGAGC
>FR901675.1:19694-25883 GCA_000437675.1 Prevotella sp. CAG:891 | reverse complement strand
CTTCAAATCAAATCTTCGTCAGAAAAGTTTAGACGATACCTCGGATATAGCAAAAGCTATCCATGCGTTTCATCAATAACGCGTGGATAGCTTTTTTTGCGTTTATTCGTTGCCGAACAACCGTAGCCATTCCGCTTCGAAGTTCGGTGTGAAAAATTGCGTTTGCAGTCGGCTCAAAATTTCCGTGCGGCTGAAAAAGCGGCCCCCGTCGAGTTCGGCAGTGGGTTGAGGCACTACGTAGGTAATGGTGCGGAACACATGAACCAATTCGCGTTCGCGGTCTGAATTGTTTGTGTAGCGACCTAAAAATTCTGCTTGGAAATCAGTCAGTCCCAATTCCTCGCGCGCTTCGCGTCGTAAAGCCGTTTCCACATCCTCGCCCAAGTCAATGTGTCCCCCGACAGCCGTATCCCAGCGGTCCGGCTGAATATCTTTCCATGCCGGGCGGTGCTGCAGGAAGAGTTCCCCCTGTGCGTTGAACACATGCAGATGCACCACCGGGTGCAAAGCTTTGCTTCCGCAATGGCAGTAGCCACGTGTGGCCACCCCAATTTGTTGGCCGTTTTCGTCGACCAACGGCAAGCGTTCGTTAGCGTTGTCTTTCATATTATTCTTAGTCAGTTTACAAATTTAGCATGTAATCACGGGGCGAAGCCATGAAGTAAGCAGGTGAACGGGATGCGCGTTCTACTTCGAATCACCTGCTTATTTCACGAGGCTTGGGTTACGGTTGGAGTAGCGAACTATCGCCGTAGCTCAGGAAACGGAAATCGTGGTTGAGCGCATAGTCGTAAATGTCGTGCCAGCGGTTGCCCACAAACGCCGAAACCAAGAGCAACAGCGTGCTTTGTGGTTGGTGAAAGTTGGTCACGATGTTGCGCACAATGTGATATTCATAGCCCGGTGCAATGATAATTTGCGTAGCCGTGTGCAACACAGGCAAGTGATTGCGGTCCAAGTAGTCAATCACCAGTTGCAGCGCCTCGGACGCCGTCAGTTTGCTACCCGTTGCCGCAGCGTATTCGTAAGGCAACCATTGCGGCACGTGCAAATCATCCTGTTGCGCATTTGGATTTTGGCTCAGCATCACGCCCACATAGTAGAGGCTTTCGAGCGTTCGCACCGACGTAGTGCCCACCGCAATGCAGTGCGCCCCGTGCGCCAACAGTCGTTCGATGCTTTCGCGTTTCACCGCAATCCACTCCGAGTGCATGGCATGACCGCCAATTTCCTCGCTTTTCACCGGTTTAAACGTCCCTGCACCCACGTGCAGCGTAATTTCGTTGCGTTCGATGCCCTTTTCATCCAGGCTTTGCAGCACCCTTTCGGTGAAATGCAAGCCAGCTGTCGGCGCAGCCACCGAACCCTTCACCTTGCTGTACACCGTTTGATACGTTTTCAAGTCGCTGGCCTCCGTATCACGGTTCAAGTATGGCGGGATAGGCAGTTCGCCGATAGCTTCGAGCACCTCGGCAAAGGTCACCTGGTCGTCGTCCCAGCAGAACACCACTTCGTGTCCCGTGCCGCTCATTCCCTTTCGCTCGGCAGTCAGCGTCAGTTCGCGTTCGCCCACCGTGATGCGTTTTTCCAATTTACCCTCTTTCCACTTTTTCAAGTTACCGATGAGGCAAGTCCACGTCACGCAGCGCGTGGTTGCAAAATTTTGTTGATAGTCGAGCGGCGTGTGCGGTTCGAGGCAGAACACCTCAATCAGCGCACCGGTCGATTTATTAAAGTGCAAACGCGCCTGAATCACCTTGGTATTGTTGAACACCATGAGTTCACCCTGTTCCAGGTAGTTCGGCAAGTTATAGAACACGTCCTCTTTAATTTCGCCTTTGCGGTAAATCAGCAATTTCGATTCATCGCGATTTGTTTTCGGGTATTTAGCGATGCGTTCATCGGGCAGCGGGTAATTATAGTCCGCAATATGAATGTGTTTAGGGTCTTGCATGATAGTTTATTTATTTTGGTGCAAAGTTAGTGCAAGCCGAGTGCAAAGCAAAAGAAAAACAAGCTTTTCTTTAGCTTTGCCGAGGCGCCGCCTAATTGGGGTTGTAGCTAAAAAAATAATTTTTGTGAATATATTAGTTCCAAGATTGTTCTTCGTAGCGTAAAAATAAGCGTTCGGGAATCCCTTCTGGTCTGTTTTTCTGAAAGTGCTGATAATCATTAGTTTCAAGCTTGTTGTAACTAGCTCGGAACTAATTCGAACTAGCTCGGAACTAATTCGAACTAGGTCGGAACTAATTTCAACTAGGTCGGAACTAATTTTCAGAATCGCGGAATTAGTTTTCCAAAGTCCTTCGTTCTGCCCAAAACCTACGAAAATAGCAAGTATTTTAGCATTTTGCTCTTTAATTTAATTTTGCATTTAGAGCATCTTTTCTTCCACTTCGCACCGCCAACCAGTTTGCAACGTACTGAGGCCCATGAGCAAGACGGCCGCTGCGTAAGGGGTAAAAAAAACGCCTGTCGTTCCGCCAAACCAAGCAGTTTGCGGAGCGACAGGCGCATTTTTATGAAATAATGAAAAGTAAGGTTCGGAGCAATTAGCCGTAGATAATCTTACCGTTCTCGTCCTCGTAAGGTTTCAAGTCGCGAGCGTACTGGTTCATGGCACGCAAACTCATACCCATGCTTGAGAAACCACCATCGTGGAAGAGGTTCTGCATCGTAACCTTGCGCGTGAAGTCAGAGAACATCATTACGCAGTAGTCAGCACATTCCTCAGCGTTGGCATTGCCCAGAGGCGACATCTTGTCGGCAAAGTCCATCAAGTTGTCCATGTCCTTGATACCCTTACCCGCCGTAGTAGCCGTGGGGCTTTGCGAGATGGTGTTGATACGCACGTGCTTTTCGCGACCGTAGATGTAGCCAAACGAACGGGCAATGCTTTCGAGCATGCTCTTGGCATCAGCCATGTCGTTGTAGCCAAAGAACGTACGCTGTGCAGCCACGTAGCTCAGTGCAACGACTGAACCATATTCGGCAATGGCATCGAGCTTCTTAGCCACCTGAAGCATTTTGTGGAACGAGATAGCCGAAATATCGAGCGTCTTCTGCAAGTAACCATAGTCCAAGTCGTCGTAGCGACGGTGTTTGCGCACGTTCGGGCTCATACCGATAGAGTGGAGTACGAAGTCGACCTTGCCACCCAACACGTTCATTGATTCTTCAAACACCTTTTGCAGGTCCTCGACGCTGGTAGCATCAGCCGGAATGATGGTAGCACCGATTTTTTCGGCCAATTTGTCGAGCGTACCCATACGCAGTGCCATCGGCGTGTTGCTCAGGGTAATTTGTGCGCCTTCAGCAGCAGCCTTTTCAGCCACCTTCCATGCGATAGATTCTTCGTTGAGCGCGCCGAAAATGATACCGCGCTTTCCTTGCAATAAGTTGTGAGTCATATTCGTTGTATTATTTGTTTCGTTAGCAATTCAGACCTCATTGTGAACTAACCAAAGCCGGTTCACACCCAAACAGCGGTTGCAAAAAATGCTAACAACCTCTGCCACATAGGTACTGATTTGTCTGCTTTCTGTGCGCAAAATTACGTAATTTGTGCAGTTCAGCCAAATTTTACCTTTAAAAAATGAAAACAAGCCGTTTGCCGACGGTAATCAACGGTGAAATTTAGGCAAAAAAAAGTGCAGAAACCATTTCCATTTTCCACAGCTCCACGTATTCGGTGAGCGTGAAAAATCAGAAACAGTTTCTGCACTTTAAGTACATTACGCGTCAGCCTGAGGCGAAGCCATGAAGTTGGCGTTCAAACTGATTATCAGCATTTAGCTGCTTATCGTCGGCGCGTCCATATAATCATCATTACCGCCGGAATGATGAGCAAAATGCCCATAGCCACCTGCCAGGTGAAAGCCTCGTTGAACACCAGGCAACCGATGATTACCGCCGTCAGCGGTTCGAGCGCACCAATCACCGCCGTCATGGTGCTGCCAATGCGTTTCACGGCTACAACGAGCGAAATGTTGGTAATTACCGTACAAATCACCGCCAGAAAAGCCAGGTTACGCAGCTGAAGTGCTGTGCCGATGGGTTGGAACACACCTTGACGCATGGCCTCGGCGCCAAAAATCAGCGCACCGAAGAACATGACGTAGAACACCAGTTTCAAGCTGTCCATGTTGGCCGCACGCGAACGGTTTACACGAATGAGGTAAAGCGCATAGCACACAGCCGAAATGAGCACAATGATTACACCGCGCACACTCGTGTTGCCCGTAGGGTCCCACGACAGAATGGCCACCCCACCCACAGCCATGATGATGGCCAAAATGGTGCTTATGCGCCGAGCTTCATGATAAAAAGTCATCATGACCAAAGCCGTGACCACCGGATACATGAAGTGAAGCGTCGTGGCTACACCACTGCTCATGTAGTTGTAGCCGTCGATCAGAAACAAGGCCGAACCATCCGAAATGAACGACAAGTAAATCAGTGTGACCGCTTCGCCGCGCGTTATCCTGAAATCCTTGCGCATGGCCAGCATGCCGCAACCAATGAGCAGCGCAGCAAAGCCAAAGCGGTAAAACAGAATGGAAGGGTCGGACATGAGGTTGGGATTGTTTGCAGCATCAATTTTCAGCGGAAGCGTGAAAAAAGGAATAAAACCATAGCAAATAGCTGCAAAAAGGGCAACGGTGATGCCAATGAATGTAGCGTTTTTCATACGAATTGGAAGTACGCTTGAATGTAGTTTTTGAGTGTTTGAAAATGATTGGATGAAACAGGTGAGTAGAGGTTGAACATCATTCGGGAGAACTAAGAAGCTGCTTACAATTTAAACAGTGTCTACCCAATCAACCTATACTTTAAAATATCCTTGCGCAAAGTGCCGATTACCAGCCATTGTAACGCACGTTGTCGGCATTGAATTTATCCTTGGGCTGCGCATTGCCTTTGGGATGTCCGATGGGCACTACGCATAGCGGTACAATGTGTTCGGGCAGTTGCAAGGTTTGCTTAACCGCCTCGATGCGTTCGGGGTAAGGATGCACCCCCGTCCACACAGCACCCAGGTTCATGGCCTCGGCCGCCAGAAGCAGATTTTCGGTAGCCGCCGAACAGTCGAACGTCCAGTTTGTCGATGGTTTGCCTTGAGCATCAGTCACCGAAAGGTCGCCGCACACCACAATGGCCGCCGGAGCCTGCGTCAGCATTTTGGCATAGGGCAGACGGGAACCCAGCGTGTCGAGCAGGGCACGCTCATCAATGACCACAAACTTCCACGGACGCATGTCGCGCCCCGTCGGAGCAGCCATGGCCGCGCGAAGCAACGTGTCGATTTGTTCGCGGCTCACCGGTTCCGACGTAAAACTGCGCACACTTTTGCGTTGCAGTATGTTCTGCATCACCGTTTGCGCCTTGTCGGCAGCAGGCGTTTGCTTTTTCGAAACATAAACCAGGCGTACCAACGAGGCCAGCAACGCCACGGAAAGTGTGAGCGAAACAATTTTGAACTTGTCCATATCAAGAAAAAAAATGGTTGGTTAGCAACGTAATTATTTATCGCTCAAATCGAGCAAGGCACCCACCGGGCAGCATGCCTTGCACCAAAGGTTCGGCACAAAGCAACTGGCCACCACAAACAGCAAGCCCAACACCATGACCACCGGAGGCACACTTTGGTAAGCAAAGAAGGTGAACGGCTCGTAGTTGAGCAAAAAGCCCCCGACACCCGTCCAAAGTAACAACAGCAGTAGGCTGAGCACCCCCATGCGCACACGCGACATGATGCGGAACACACGCAGACTACACGGAATTTTAGGCAAAGGCAAACGTCCGGCCAGTTCCTGCAAACTGCCGTACGGACACACCCAGGTGCAGTAATGACGGTGACGGCCGAAAAAAGGCATGATCAGCGCCACACCCAGCACACACACCATCGGCAGGTAGGCCAGTGGGTCGAGTCCGTTGGCAATCCAGCCACGCAGCAGCGAAAGCGACAAAAACTGTCCGCTCCAAAAGCCCAGCACCACCACATTCAGCACCAGCACACCGATGCGTACCCACTTTTTGCCGCGCAGACGCCAGGCCGCCAACATGCCCGCCAACAGCACGGCACAAACCGCCAGCGTGCGCCCCCAACCCGTCACGGGTTCGGAAGCCGATGGAGTCGATGCCGCCGTGACGGCACCCAGACATTGCTGCATATTGGCAAAGAGCGCA
>FR901675.1:0-19567 GCA_000437675.1 Prevotella sp. CAG:891 | reverse complement strand
GCACGTTGCAGAAAGTCGGCCGATTCCGCATTGTCGCCCACTGCCGTACCGCGAATCACCCCTTCGGCATCCAGGTATATATATAAAGGAGTAGGTCCGGCAAAACCCTTAACATTTTTGGCGTAGGGCAGACTGTTGACAATGATGCCCACCGGCGAATGGTCAGCTTGCTTCATCACCAGCCACGAAGCCGAGTCGCGCACGCTGAGTTTCACCTCGGCTTCATTCAAGCCCATCTCCTTCAGCAAAGCGGCATCGGGCGGTAGCAAACTCGGCATCAGTTTGGCCCCATCGGCAGGTTGCCCAATGTCATGGCCAAACAAGCGGCCCGTCCATACAGCCGTTGAGGCCAGCAGCAGGAACACCACCAGGAGCGAAAGCGCATGTTTGAGCGTGCGCACGATGGGACCGTCGTAAAATGATTCCTTTAAATTCATAATTCAGAGTTAAGTAGGAGAAAGGACACTCAGCCTTCGCGCAAAAAATCAAAACTTTCATACACCGCCTCACGGCTCAGGTGCTGGTCGAGCTGCAATTCACCGATGTTGTTCAGCAACGTAAAGTTAATTTGTCCGTCGGCATTTTTCTTGTCGTGCGTCATCAGTTCGTACAGTTGCGGATAGTCCTTGCAGGTAAAAGCAAACGCACCATAGTTCCGGCGTATGAATTCCACCGTCTGTCGCATTTCAACCGTAGGGAAATTCATGTGTGCGGCACTCAGAAACAGTTCGCACACCAAGCCCCAGGCCACCGCGTAGCCATGCAGCACCTGGCGGTTGCGTTCGATGGCCAAACTTTCAAAGGCATGGCCCACGGTATGTCCCAGGTTCAGTGCCTTGCGCAGCCCCTTTTCGTGCGGGTCGGCCTCGACAATGCGCTGCTTCGTTTCGATGCTCTGCTGCACCAGCTGTTGCAGCAGTTGCCAATCGGGTGCTGTCACGTCGAAGCGCAAATGAGCGGTCCACATTTCGCGGTTGTTCAGCAAGGCATGTTTCAGCATTTCGGCATAGCCCGACAGCAAGTTTTCGCGGTCGAGCGTTTGCAGAAACTGCGTGTCGACAATAACCGCCGCACTCTCGCAAAAACTGCCGATTTCGTTTTTCAGTCCGCCAAAGTTAATGCCCGTTTTACCCCCCACCGCAGCATCAACCATTGAAAGCAGGGTAGTGGGAATGTTGATAAACCGTATGCCGCGCTTGAACGTGGCCGCCGCAAAGCCCCCCAGGTCTGTCACCATGCCGCCGCCCAAATTAACCAGCAGCGACTTGCGCGAGGCACCCGCCCCGCCCAACGCCGTCCACACCTCGGCCAGGGTTTGCAGCGTTTTGTTCACATCCGTGGGCCGTATGCTCACCACCTGTGCATTGGCAGCATGCCGGCTCATGCTTATACGGGGCAGACACAGCTTGCGCGTGGTGTCATCGGTGAGCAGCACCACCTTGTCGGGCTGCATCTCGTCAATCAAGCGGTCGAGCGTAGCGGCCGTGTCGTGCGTGTAAAGAATGGGTTGAAGCATAAGTCAGCAATTAAAAGGAGCGTTGTTCAAACAGTTCAATGGCGCGGCGGAAATGTTCAGGCACCTCGGCCGATTCCTGCGTTTTCAAATTGAAGCAGACCATCACGGTGCGGCATTCGCACACCACGCGGTTCTGCTGCACGTTCACGGCACGCTGGTGCAGCGTAAAACTTTTATTGCCGATGTGCGATACCCGCGTTTCGACCACGATGTCGTCGCCGTAGAAAATCGGGAAAATAAAGTCGGCATTGATATTGGCAATCACCGGCACCACCTCGTCGGTGCGGTAATCAGCCTTCAGCACCTTGTAAAGGTACTCCTGCTTGCCCAGGTCGTAGTAAGCAAAGTAAGCATTATTGTTGACATGGCCGTAGCGGTCGACGTCGTTGAAGCGAATTTGCACCGGCAGGCGGTGAAAGAAAGCCACCTCCTCGTGCGTAGCTTCCTGCGTATGAGCATGTGTAGGTATTTCTGTCATGTTAGTGTGTTGTTGTTAATGTCAAACTATTTGCCCTGTAAACCCAACGCATGCGCCAAGGCAGCCAGCCGCATGCGGTCGGGCACGGTTTCGAGCGTGTCCTCATCAACGTGGCACAGGTCGCGAATGGCATAAATGCCACATTCCTCGTCCGTGCCGCAGCGCCCTACGTTCTGAAACAAGTGGTTGCGCGCATCGATAATCCGGATGGCCTCGTTGTTGTAGTCAGCCGGTTCGGCACTCGCCCTCAGTTCAGCTTTGAGAAAGAATTCCAGGGCCTCGATAAAATCATTTTCTTCGTTGAGCATGAATATTGAAAGTATTTATGAGCAAAAGTAGGAATTCTTTTTGGAACATACCTTTTAACCAGCCTCAATAGGTGGCAAATAGCCGGTTAAAATAACAAACAACCACTGATTAAAGCATTTTTATGACTGTACTTTTCGATTTTGAATGAAAAATTAAACAGCTTCTAAGCAGAAAAGATTAAATTTGCCCCGCATTCAACACGATTAACTTACAGGACTGTTCTGTGAATGTCCTAATTTACGGAAAAGCCCTTAAATCAATATCCAGAAAATGAGTTTGAAAATTGTTGTACTTGCCAAACAAGTACCCGACACGCGCAACGTCGGAAAAGACGCCATGACCCCCGAGGGAACGGTGAACCGTGCCGCGTTGCCCGCCATCTTCAACCCCGAAGACCTCAACGCCTTGGAGCAGGCATTACGACTGAAAGAACAAAATCCCGGTTCAACCGTTCACATACTTACCATGGGACCTCCGCGTGCCACTGAAGTAATACGCGAAGGACTTTACCGCGGAGCCGACGGTGGATACCTGCTCACCGACCGTGCCTTTGCAGGTGCCGACACCCTGGCCACCAGCTATGCATTGGCACAGGCTATCAAGAAAATCGGTATGCCCGACATCGTGCTGGGCGGACGTCAGGCCATCGACGGCGATACGGCACAGGTGGGCCCGCAGGTGGCACAGAAACTCGACCTGAACCAAGTAACCTACGTGACCAGCGTCGACGAAGTGAGCAACGGACAAGTGACCGTGACGCGCCACATTGACGGAGGTATGGAGCGCGTGGTAGCACCCCTGCCCATTCTGCTCACCGTTAATGGCAATGCGGCACCCTGTCGTCCCCGTAATGCCAAACTCGTAATGAAGTACAAACGTGCCACGGCACCCATGGAACGTCCTGCCGACGGAAACATGCCCTATGCCGAGGAGTACGAAAAGAAACCTTACCTCACCGTGACGCAATGGAGTGTGGCCGATGTCGACGGCGACTTGCAGCAGTGCGGTCTGGCCGGTTCGCCCACCAAGGTGAAGGCAGTGCAGAACATTGTGTTCAAAGCTAAGGAAAGCAAACGACTCACTGCCGCTGATGCCGAAATTGAAGATTTGGTAAAAGAACTGCTCGACAGCCACACCATCGGCTAAGCAGTTGCCCGATGCTTCATTGATTGAAAAACATTTGCGGAGCGCATTTCCGCGTTCGTTCGCTCCAAACTGCAGAACGTGAAAATAGGCCCGAAACGAATTTTTCCGGGCGCGTGACGCACCAACCATTCCAAACAAATGAACAACGTATTCGTTTATTGCGAGATAGATAAATTCACGGTTGAGGAAGTGTCTTACGAACTCCTCACCAAAGGCCGCAAACTGGCTAACGAACTGGGCGTACAGCTCGAAGCCATTGCTGCCGGTAACGGCATCACGGGAAAGGTCGAAAAAGAAATCCTTTCTTACGGAGTTGACAAACTCCACGTGTTCGATGCCGAAGGACTTTACCCCTATACTTCAAAACCCCATACGAGTATTCTCGTCAACCTGTTCAAACAGGAACAGCCGCAAATCTGCCTGATGGGAGCCACCGTTATCGGTCGCGACCTGGGACCGCGCGTGTCGTCGTCGCTCACCAGCGGACTGACGGCCGACTGTACGGCACTCGAAATTGGTGATTACGACGATAAAAAATCGGGTAAACACTACGACGGACTGCTTTATCAAATTCGTCCGGCTTTCGGTGGCAACATCGTAGCCACGATTGTGAACCCCGATCACCGTCCGCAAATGGCTACGGTGCGTTCGGGCGTAATGAAAGCCGAAAAGGTGGCCGAGGATTACAATGGCGAAGTGATTTATGAAGACGTGGCTAAGTTCGTGCCCGACACCGACTATGTGGTAAAGGTAATTGAACGCCAGGTGGAAAAAGCCGACAATAACCTGAAAGGAGCGCCCATCATTGTGGCCGGTGGTTATGGCGTGGGTTCGAAGGAAGGTTTCGACTTGTTGCGCAAACTCGCTGCCGAACTTCACGGCGAAGTGGGGGCCAGCCGTGCGGCTGTCGATGCCGGCTATTGCGAACACGCATTGCAAATCGGTCAGACCGGTGTAACCGTGCGTCCGAAGGTATATATTGCCTGCGGTATCAGCGGTGCCATCCAGCATGTGGCAGGTATGAAGGAAAGCGGCATTGTCATTTCCATCAACACCGACCCCGAAGCACCCATTAACCAAATTGCCGACTATGTGATTACCGGCAGTGTGGAGGAAGTGGTGCCCAAGTTCATCAAGTATTACAAGGAGAACAGCAAATAAGCAAGCCCCGAAAGCCTGCTTCATAATTTCGCAATAACAATGGCAAACAATTATACTGACCACGCAGAATTGCGCTTTGAGCTGAACCATCCGCTCATGAAACGCATCGTGGAACTGAAAGAACGCGATTTCCGCGATAAAGATAATTTTGATTATGCGCCCCTCGATTTTGAGGATGCAATGGACAACTACGACCGCGTGCTCGACATCACGGGCGAACTGGCCGGCACCACCATCGCCGAGAATGCCGAGGGAGTAGACCTTGAAGGCCCCCATCACGAAGGCGACCGCGTGCGCTACGCTTCGGGCACGGCTGCCAACCTCGACGCCATGGTCAAGGCCGGACTCAACGGCATGACTATGCCCCGACGCTATGGTGGATTGAACTTCCCCATCACTCCTTACACCATGTGTGCCGAACTCGTGGCAGCCAGCGATGCCGGTTTCGGTAACATCTGGAGTTTGCAGGACTGTATCGAAACCCTTTACGAGTTTGGCAATGAAGATCAGCACAGCCGCTTCATTCCCCGTATTTGCGCCGGTGAAACCATGTCGATGGACTTGACCGAACCCGATGCCGGTTCCGACCTCCAGAGCGTGATGCTCAAGGCCACTTACAGCGAAGAAGAAGGTTGCTGGTTGCTCAACGGTGTGAAACGCTTCATCACCAATGGCGATGCCGACCTGCACCTCGTATTGGCCCGTTCAGAAGAAGGTACTACCGATGGTCGCGGCCTGTCGATGTTTATCTATGACAAGCGCAGCGGCGGTGTGAATGTGCGCCGTATCGAAAATAAACTCGGTATTCACGGCAGCCCCACCTGTGAGCTCGTTTACAAAAATGCCAAGGCCGAAATTTGTGGCGAACGCAAGTTGGGCTTGATTAAATACGTGATGGCCCTGATGAACGGTGCCCGTTTGGGTATTGCCGCACAGAGTGTCGGTATTTCGCAAGCTGCCTACAACGAAGGTTTGGCCTACGCTCGCGACCGTGAGCAGTTTGGCAAGGCCATCATCAATTTCCCTGCCGTTTACGACATGCTCGCCCTTATGAAGGCCAAGCTCGATGCCGGCCGTGCCCTGCTTTACCAGTGCGCCCGCTACGTCGACATTTACAAGGCACTCGACGACATTGCCCGCGAACGCAAACTTACGCCCGAGGAACGCAAGGAACAGAAAACCTTTGCCAAACTGGCCGATTCGCTCACACCGTTGGCCAAAGGCATGAACTCGGAGTATTGCAACCAGAACACTTACGATGCCCTGCAAATTCACGGCGGTTCGGGCTTCATGATGGATTATCCCATTCAGCGCTACTACCGCGATGCCCGTATCACCTCTATTTACGAAGGTACCACCCAGCTTCAGGTAGTGGCAGCCATCCGCTACGTGACGAACGGTTCGTACCTGCAGCAGATGCGCGAGTTCGAAGCCGCAGAACTTTCTGCCGAAATGCAGCCCCTACAGGCACGCGCCAAGCAGATGGCCGACAAGTTTGAAGAAGCCGTGGCTTACGTGAAGGAAGCTGCTGATCCGTGCTTCCACGACCTTTGCGCCCGTCACCTCGTTGAAATGGCCGCCGATGTCATCATGCTCCACCTCCTGCTCCACAACGCTTCGTGCAATGCCGAAATGTTTGGCAAGAGTGCCCGTGTGTATGCCAACTTTGTTGAGGCTGAAGTAGCCAAGCATCACACCTTCGTGATGAACCTTAAACCGGCCGACCTCGACGATTACCGTCAGGCTTAAGCCATTGTGTTGCATGGTTCGCCCACTGGTGAATCATGGCAAAACTAAAGAATAGGGGCTGCGTCAGGTTTCAGATTAACTTGGCGCAGCCCCTTCCTTTTGTGTTATCCCTTCCTTTTTCTAAAAAATAAAACTTATTCCCGTGTCCGACTTTCCCAAATGGCTGTTAGCTTTAGCCGGTATCAGTTTGTTACCCGTATTGCTCAGTCCTTTTTATTTATTTGGAGCCTCACCTTTTGGCACAAGCGACAGCGCTTTTCTCCGCTTTCTGCTCTATATCTGTACGCAGTTGCTCTGGCTGCTTCCCCTGTTATTGTTCTTTTTCAGCCTCGACCTTTACCGCCGCGGCTTTGAACGCGCCGGCATATCGCTGGCAGTATGCAGTGCCTTGATCGCCGTTGGCGGAGGCGTTTGTCTCTTTGCTTAAGTGGTTCTTTTATTTTAACATGGTAAAAATGAAAACATCTCTGTTCACACTCCTTGTTTTGTTTACGCTCAGTGCTTGTCACACGTCAAAGCAAGGGTGGAAAATGGTTTGGGAAGAAAATTTCGACGGAGCGGAAATAAACAATGCCGTGTGGTCAAAAATACCCCGGAGTTCCAATCCGCCAGAGTGGAGAAAATACATGTCGTCGCATCCCGACTGCTACGAAGTGAAAGATGGCAACCTCATATTACGAGGTATAAAGAATACCGACCTTGCAGCCGATACAGCGACTTATCTGACCGGAGGCGTTTACACCAAACACAAAAAAGCCTTTCACGGCGGTCGCCTCGAAGTGCGCGCCAAATTACAAGGTGCCAAGGGCGCCTGGCCCGCCATTTGGATGAAGCCCTACGATGAAGAGCGCTTCCGCTGGCCAACCGGCGGCGAAATCGACATCATGGAACGCTTGAATCACGATGCTTACGCTTACCAAACGGTTCACAGCACCTACACCCATACCTTGGGCATCAAGCACCATCCGCAACATGGTTACCGCGCACCGATTAACCCCGATGACTACAATGTGTATGGCGTTGAAATGTATCCCGACAGTGTTGTGTTTTTTATCAATGGCGTAAAGGATTTTACCTATCCGCGCATAACGACCGACAAAGAGGGACAGTTCCCCTTCGACAAACCCTATTATCTGCTAATCGACATGCAACTTGGCGGTTCGTGGGTTGGAAAAATCGACCCCGCTCAGGTGCCTGTTGAAATGAAGGTAGACTGGGTAAGATATTACCGAAAAAAGTAAAACAAATAAGCCTCGACCCAAAAAGTCGAGGCTTATTTGTTTATGAAGTCGTCTGAACTTTTATGAATTCAAGATTATGCCTTTAATTTTTGAGGCGTTTTGGGCCTTGAAGAAGGAGTGTAGCGAGCTACACGACTGATGAAAGGTCAAAAAACGGCCAAAAAGAAAGGTGAAGATTGAATTTAGAAGAGATAAATCTCCAAATCAAATCTTCGTCAGAAAAGTTTAGACGACTTCTATACGATTTAGGAGAATCAGAGTTGATTGATGAAGCGTTGAAGTTCGTCGACCATTTCGCCCGCAGTACGGCCTTCGGGAATACCCTCCGGTTCAAACTGCTTGACAAGGCTGTTGAGCTTGTTCAGCGTATCTGTCTGACCCTTAGCTTTAAGTTCGGCACGCAGTAAACGTATTTTTTCGGCCAGCGCAACGCCCTCGATGAAACGCTCGTAGCGCACCGAAGAACGCGGGCCGGGGTAAATACAGTAAGTATCGCCCGGAGCAAACAGGCGGAAACGCGAATCAGTCAGTGGTTTGCTGTCCCAGTTCATCCACGACCAATGCAAATAGCCCTCAAACTGATTGGCAATGCAGTAAACCGGCAGGTATACCGCTTCGGCAGGCAGACTATTCGAAAAGATGTTCGGTTCGGGCGTGCTGCAGCAAGTATATGTCGTCGAAATCCAACCCTTAGCCTTGCGCGCTGCCAGTTCCTCGGCCGAAAAGTCCTCGCCGTAGGCAATGCAGTAGTCGTAGAGTTTGTCAACCAATTCCTTGTGGTAAGTACCCGCCAGCGCCATCTTGATGCCCGGAGCCGCCTTTTGTGCCACAGCATAAGCGTCGAGCATATTGCTCAATCCGCGTTCGTCCATAGCAATGCACGTTTTATCATACCAGCCCTTTTCCTTCAGGTGCGCTGCAAAGTTGCGGATAAACGATTCCCAAAGTTCCTTGTATTCCTTGCTCGAAGTTGAGGTTTTCAAATCCACCATGCGGTACTTAGCCTCGTCGAAGTAGCGGAACGACATATCCCAAGGCACCATCGAAAAACAGTTAATCTGTTTTGAAATGCCACATTCCTCGCACAGTTCCACCCATTTGTCGAACACCGAGTAATCGTAAGCCCACGAACCATCCTTTTTCTTGGTAGTTTGAATCATCGGGTCGAACTTGTCAACAGACTGGTCGCCCCACGGCTCATAAAACAAAATGGCCGAAACCACCTTCTGTCCCGAACGCGCCAACAAACGTAAATAAGGCTTCAAAGCCTCGCAGTGCGCCTCGCTCCACCGCTCCAAACCGTAGTAGCGCGAAACGGCATAGGGCTGCTGCCAAAAGTCAACATGAAACTGCTGTTCGGCAGGCGAGGGGAGTGTATGTTTCGACACGTTGACTTTCAGATTCAGACGGGAAATCACCTTGTTCGACGCCGAGTCAACCACCTCAAGTTTGGTTTTGTATATGCCCGGTTCTGCATGGTCGGGCACTTCGATGGTACACCACACCGGACGTGCCGTTTGCGCCCCCAACTGTTGTGTCCCGTCCGTTTCAATCACGTCGGGCACCTGATAAGGAGCCAAGTGTTGCGGATGAAAGCCACAGTTTTGAAAGCCATCGGTCGTAACGTAGCTCACAAAGCGCGCCGACGTATTTTTTGCAGGAATCACCTTTTTGCCGGCACGCAGTTCCGAAAGCCGTAACATCAGTTTGCCCGTTTGTTTCGGAGCATAAATCACAGCTTGCACGCCCAAGCGTTCGCCCCGCCAGGCATACATCGTGGTATCGGTGCAAGTGCCGGTATGAGGACGCAGGTTTTCAGCAAATTGAATGTTCTTCGACGCCCAGTTAGCTTCCGGAGCGTTTTGCGCCGTGAGCGAAAGCGGACAAGCCAGAAGCGCAGTCAGTATGTATTTATGAAAAGTCATGATCAGTTGTTGTTCAAAAAAATTACTTCAACGCATCGAAATGCTGGTGGAAGCCCACCACGGCTGCGATACCACGGTGCAACATGTCGAGCGGGAAATTTTCGTTGGGTGAATGAATGGCGTTGCTTTCCAAACCGAAGCCCATGAGCACGGTTTTAACCCCCAGTTCGCGTTCAAAGTCGCTGATGATGGGAATGCTACCCCCACGGCGCACCGCCAGCGGACGTTTACCGAAAGCCTCGGTAAAGCCCAGTTCGGCAGCCCGGTAAGCCGGCAGGTCGATGGGGCATACATAGCCCTCGCCACCGTGCATGGGTGTAACCTTAACCTTTACGCATTTCGGAGCAATGCTTTGTAGGTAATCAGCCATCAGTTGCGAAATAACCTCGTGGCGCTGATGCGGTACGAGGCGGGTTGAAATTTTGGCGTAAGCCTTCGACGGCAGAACCGTTTTCGAACCCTCGCCCGTGTGTCCGCCCCAAATGCCGCAAACGTCGAACGACGGACGGCACGCATTGCGTTCAATGGTTGAATATCCCTTTTCGCCGCGCAGTTCGTCAACCTCGATGGCCTTTTTATATTTTTCCTCATCAAAGGGGATTGAAGCAATCATTTGACGTTCAGCATCCGACAAATCCTCCACATCATCGTAGAAGTGCGGCACCGCGATACGGCCGTCAGCATCCACCACCTTTGCCAGCATTTCGCACAGCACGTTGATGGGATTAGCCACCGCACCGCCAAAGTGGCCCGAGTGCAAGTCACGGTTCGGTCCCGTCACCTCCACTTCCCAGTAAGCCAGTCCGCGCAGTCCTGTAGTGAGTGAAGGCAGGTCGGCCGAAAGCATCGAAGTGTCGCTCACCAATATCACATCGCACTTTAGCAAATCGCGGTGTTTTTTAAGGAAAGCATTCAGCGACGGTGAACCAATTTCCTCCTCACCCTCGATGATGAATTTCACATTGTGTTTCAGCAAGTCGTGCTTTACTAAATATTCAAAAGCCTTGAGCTGTATAAAACTCTGTCCCTTGTCGTCGTCAGCACCGCGTGCGTAAATACGTCCGTCGCGCACTTCAGGCTCAAACGGTTGCGACTTCCAGAGTTCAATCGGTGCCACAGGCATCACATCGTAGTGTCCGTAAATCAGTACAGTTTGCGCCTCGTTGCTCACATGCTTTTCGGCAAAAACCAGCGGGTTACCATCCGAAGGCATCACCTCGGCATGGTCAGCCCCCGCAGCCAGCAGCATTTCGCGCCATCGTTCGGCACAAAGCAACATGTCAGCGTGGTGCTTAGGTTCGGCACTGATGCTCGGAATACGAATCAAGCTGAAAAGTTCGTCAAGAAAACGGCCTTCGTTTTCGGCCAGATAAGGTTGCAGGTTATTCATGATGTTGAGATTTTAAAAAGTCCATTCAATCGTCAGCTCATTGTCGGCCACATGTCCGCCGTCAACCATCACCGTGTAGCGCGCCACAAAGCGTCCTCCCTCGGCATTCAGCGCAAAAGCATGCTGATGCGTGTAAATGCTCATGTTGATGGGGCCATGCGGCGTAGTGTATTGGCAGGGCAGCATACGTTGTTCGATAAACGTCATGCGCGACTGCGTTTGTCCCTGACGCTGCAAGTCGGCCAGTTCGTTGGCAATGATTAGCTGCGTGTGTCCTTCGTTTTCCGGTTCAGGATAAGTCACCATTACCCCTTTTTCTTCAACGACGCATAAACCGCTGGCGGTTTGTTCTATGAGTTCGCTTCCATTTTCGGTAGTGGTGTGAAGCAGTATTTTAAACTGCGCTTTCTTTTGCATGATGGTAAAGCTGATGTAGGTGGATTCAAAGTCAAAGCTCCCGTGCCCAAGGGCCCTTGCGGTTTGCAAATCAGAGCCGTTTGCCGAAAGCATATACAAAAATAACCAAACCATTTGTAATTTCGCCCGTTTCTGTCCGAAAAAGCACGCTTTCGCCCGTCAGGCGTGAAGCCGTAGGCTGTAGTCACGCCCCAATTTCGCAGTCATTTACTCACTTTGAACCCGAAAGTTTGCGCACTCCGTTTTGCGAACTTGCGCGAAATCAGATAATACGCCAAATCAACTCCTTTTTTATATCGAAAAAATTAGTACGCACCATAAAAAAGCACTAATTTTGCAGAAAATACCGTTGAAGTGTGTAATTCCTTGCTTCAAAGGCATCGAATTGTCTGCTGAGGCTTAAAAGCTAAGTGCTCAAACGGTATCTGCATTACGAAAAATCACAAAGCATAAATTGATAAGTATGTCCTCAACAAAAAAAATCAAGACCGCATTGGTATCCGTGTTCCACAAAGATGGACTCGAAGAACTTTTGGCTAAGTTGCACGCAGAAGGTGTAAAATTTCTTTCAACCGGCGGTACGCATCAGTTTATCGAATCGTTGGGCTATCCTTGCCAGAAGGTAGAAGACGTAACCACCTATCCTTCCATTTTGGGCGGTCGCGTTAAAACGCTTCACCCCAAAGTATTCGGTGGTATCTTGGGTCGTCGCGAACTGGAATCGGATCGCAACCAGATGGCACAATACGAGATTCCCGAAATCGACCTCGTTATTGTCGACCTTTACCCCTTTGAGGACACTGTTGCCAGCGGTGCAAGTGCTGCCGACATCATCGAGAAGATTGACATAGGCGGTATTTCGCTGATTCGCGCAGGTGCCAAGAACTTCAACGACGTGGTTATCGTGCCTTCAAAGGCTGAGTACAAGCCCTTGCTCGACATCGTGAGCAAGAACGGTGCACAAACCGAACTCGAAGAACGTCGCTGGTTCGCTACGCAGGCATTCGGTGTGAGCAGCCACTACGACACGGCTATCCACGCCTGGTTCGAAAGCACAAAGTAATTTTCATACATGGGTATTTGGCGTAGCCGCACACTTCGTACGCCCGGGGCAATCTTTGCAGTGGCCCCGCGCTTTGTTGGCGTCAGGGGTGCGGTTACGTTAAAACTAACAGCCAATAATTTACATGGGAATATTTTCTAAGTTCTTTTCCTTTACACAAGAGCTTGCCATCGACCTCGGTACGGCAAACACCATCATCATTGCCGATGATGAAATTGCCGTGAATGAACCTTCGGTCGTAGCACTCGGTACCCATTCTGAAAAGATGATTGCCGTGGGTGAAGATGCCAAGCGGATGTATGAAAAGACGAACAACAAAATACGCGTGATTCGTCCCTTGCGCGACGGCGTGATTGCCGACTTCAACGCTTGCGAGCAGATGATGCGCGGACTTATCAAAAAGGTGCATTCCGGCAAACGCCTCTTCTCGCCTTCGCTGCGAATGGTCATCGGTGTGCCCAGCGGCTCGACCGAAGTGGAGTTGCGTGCCGTGCGCGACTCTGCCGAACATGCCGGCGGACGCGATGTGTTCCTGCTCTACGAACCCATGGCTGCAGCCATTGGTATCGGTATTGATGTGAATGCACCCGAAGGTAACATGATTGTCGACATAGGTGGCGGTACCACCGAAATCGCAGTGATTTCGTTGGGTGGCATTGTGTCAAACAACTCTATCAAAATGGCAGGCGACGACTTCACAAGCGACATTCAGGAGTATATGAGTCGTCAGCACAACGTGCGTGTTAGCGAACGTATGGCTGAACGTATCAAAATTCACGTGGGTGCGGCCCTCACCGACCTTTCCAATCCGCCCGAGGATTATGTAATTCACGGACCGAACCGTATCACCACCATGCCGATGGAGGTACCCGTTTGCTACCAGGAAATTGCCCACTGCCTCGAAACTTCGATTGCCAAAATCGAACAGGCAGTAATCAATGCGCTGGCCAGCACTCCTCCCGAGCTTTATGCCGACATCGTGAAAAACGGTATTTACCTGACGGGTGGTGGTGCCTTGCTGCGAGGTATCGACAAACGCTTGAGCGATAAAATCAATATCCCCTTCCATGTGGCTGAGGACCCCCTGCTCTGTGTAGCTAAGGGTACGGGCGTTGCATTGAAGAATGTGGAGAAGTTTACTTTCCTCATGCGATAACCATATTTTCTGTGGAGCAGTTCTTTTCCCCGAAATTATAGAAAGGAAAGTCCTGCAAAGGATTCTGTTGCTATGTATGCAATTCCTGTGTATCTATACTATACCATTATATATAGAAGCGCATGAAAGCACACAGGGCAACATTAGCCTTTGCAGGGCTTTCAACCTATTTGTGTATAGACTCACCGTTTGTTTTCGCTGCTGTCGAAAAGCCTGGGGCTAAAACGCAACTCCATTTTCTTTCATTCCGATTTACGAAACGTACGAAGCACGCGTGTTTGCTCCCCACAAATTCTGCTGAGTCTTGTTTTTGTCAAGCATCCGGCTGCTCAAAAATCATCCGGCGCCCCCATTCCTGAGGCCGCCGCATTTTTTCGAGCAGACAGACTTCACGAAGTAAAAGCGGTGCACCCACGATTCAACACCGACCCATCTCCTTCCAACCTTTAACAAAAGAAACGAAAAAAGCGCCGTATGCATAATTTGCTCGACTTTGTACGCAAGTACAGCTATTTCTTTTTATTCCTGCTGCTCGAAACGCTCAGCATGGTTATGCTTTTCCGCTTCAACAGCTTTCAGGGCAGCGTTTGGTTCAGTGCAGCCAATGGCGCAGTGGCTTATGTGAACGGACTCTATGCCGATGTAACTAACTATCTGTATCTCACAGATGTGAACCGCGACCTTACCGACAAAAATATTGCGCTCCAAACCGAGAACGAACGCTTGCGTCAGGCACTCAGTACCGTTACACGCGACACCACACTCACCGAAAAACTCATGCAGGAAAAGCTCGTGGGTTACCAAATGTTGCCCGCCACGGTGGTGTCAAACAGCGCAGAGCGCGTCAATAATTACCTTGTCATCGACAAAGGCGAAACCGACGGCGTAAAGCCCGAAATGGGCGTGGTCGGCGGAGGCGGTGTGGTTGGTATTGTCTACCTTACCGGACCTCACCATGCCCTTGTGCTCCCTGCCACCAACCGCAAATCGAGCATCAGCTGCAAACTGCGCGGACAAAACTATTTCGGCTATCTTGAATGGAACGAAGCCAGCCGCCGAAGTGCCTTCCTCGACGACATTCCCCGTTATGCCCAAATCAAAAAAGGACAGGTGGTCGAAACCAGCGGCTATTCTGCCGTATTCCCTCCCGGCATCTTTGTGGGCCGTGTGCAAAACATTCGCAATTCGGCCGACGGACAGTCCTACAGCTTAGACGTAACCTTAGGTACGAACTTTGCCAACTTGCGTGACGTATCAGTTATTCTCACCCCCTATAAAGCCGAAATCGACACGCTTCAAGCCCATGCCCGTCAAGCCAGCAATGGCCTGAACGAGTAGTTCATTCATTCCGAACATTTACTTTCCTCTCCCATATATATATAAGCCACATGCTTCAAACCATCATTTCGCGCCTGGGCTGGTTTGTATTCCTGTTCCTGTTGCAGGTTCTTGTGTTCAATCATGTACACATCTTCGGCTACGCCACCCCCATGCCCTATATATATTTCCTCCTCATACTCCCCAGCGATACCCCCCGCTGGCTTTACGTGTTGTTAGGTTTTGTGCTTGGTTTGCTCATCGACCTTTTTACCAACACCCCCGGCATGGCAGCGGGCAGTATGACCCTGTCGGGTTTGCTCGTACCCTTGTTTTTGCGTATGTTCACCCCCACCGACAGCGTCGACGAAGCCTTCGAACCCTCGCGCAAAAGTATGGAGTGGAGTGCATTTTTCAAGTACGTCTTTTTAGCCGTATTGGTGAATTGTGCCGTATTTTTCAGCATCGAGTCCTTTTCGTTTTTCGACTGGGCCGATTTGCTCATCAACATAGGTGGCAGCACGCTGCTTACCACCCTTTTTGTGATAGCTATGGAGCTTATCCGCATCAAGTGACACACACCTTCTGGCGGCAGTCACTCCGTTTTCCCCGAACAAAATACACACCTACTCCTGTTCTGCCCACACTGCTATTTTCATTTGCATCCTCTCTGGGCAGCAACCTAATTAACAGTTCCTAATCAATGAGTGTAAAGAACCCATTTCAGCTGCGTAAGTTTGTGATTGGCGGCGTAGCCACGGGCATCGTGCTGATTTACATGATTCGGCTTTTCACCCTGCAACTCTGGAGCGACGACTATAAAAAGAATGCCGACTCAAATGCCTTTCGCAAAGAAATACTCTATCCCTCGCGCGGACTGATTTACGACCGCAAAGGGCGCATTCTGGTGTACAACGAACCCTCATACAACATCATGGTGGTGATGAACGACCAGCGCGGAGTCGATACACTCGATTTTTGCGAAACCGTAGGCATCACCAAGGACGACTACATACGCCGCATGGCCGAAATTAAGGATTCACGCAAAAATCCAGGCTACTCGCGCTACACCCCCCAGCTCTTCATGGCGCAAATTCCCGCCCGCGACTTTTCCATATTCCGCGAAAAACTCTTCCGCTTCAAGGGCTTCAGTATCGAAAAACGCTCCACGCGCCAGTATTCAGCCAACATGGGCGCACACATACTGGGCGATGTCGGCGAAATCAGCGAACGCGAACTCAGCAACGATTCCGACAAATATTACCGGAGTGGCGACTACATTGGTAAACTCGGCGTAGAACGTTCCTACGAAAAGCAACTGCGCGGCGAAAAAGGCATGCGCATCATGCTGCGCGACGTACATGGGCGCACACAAGGTCACTACATGAACGGTCAGTACGACAAAAAAGCCATACCCGGCAAAAACCTCACCCTCGGCCTCGACAAAGACCTTCAGGCACTGGCCGAACGGCTGCTCACCGGCAAACTCGGTGCCATTGTAGCCATCGAACCCAAAACCGGCGAAATACTCTGCATGGCCTCGTCGCCCACCTACGATCCGCGCATCATGGTAGGCCGCGACCGCGGCAAACAGCATTTGCGTCTGAGCCGCGACCCCATGAAGCCCCTGCTCAATCGCGCCATCATGGGTACCTATCCCCCCGGTTCCACATTTAAAATCACTCAGGCCCTCGTGGGTTTGCAGGAAGGCATCATCAATCCGCAAATGTCGTTCCCCTGTTCCCACGGCTTCAACTACAAAGGTCTGCACGTGGGCTGTCACGGTCACGCATCGCCCATCAACCTTGTGCCTGCCATCGGCACCTCGTGCAACTCTTATTTCTGTTGGAACCTCTTCCGCATGTTCAGCAATCGCAGCAAATACGGGTCTGTACAGAACGCCATGACCCGGTGGAAAGACTACATGGTGGCCATGGGCTTTGGCTATAAACTCGGCCTCGACCTCCCCGGCGAACGTCGCGGCATGATTCCCAATGCCGATTATTACGACAAAGCCTATCGCAAGTCGTGGAACGGACTCACCGTCATCTCCATCTCCATCGGTCAGGGCGAAGTCACAGCCACCCCCCTGCAAATAGCCAATTTGGCAGCCACCGTGGCCAATCGCGGTTATTACATTGTGCCCCATGTGGTACGTGCCGTGCAAGGAGGCCGACTTGATTCCATCTACACCCAGAAAAAATACACCGGAGTCGATCGTCGCTGGTACGAGTATGCCGTAGCCGGTATGCGCAAAGCCGTCATCAGCGGAACCTGTCGCGGAGCCAACCTCCCTTATTTTGAAGTGTGCGGCAAAACCGGTACGGCCCAGAACCGCGGTCACGACCACAGTGCCTTTATGGGCTTCGCTCCGATGAACGACCCGCAGATTGCCGTAGCCGTCTACGTCGAAAATGGTGGTTTCGGTAATGTCTACGGTGTACCCCTCGGTGCGCTCATCATGGAACAGTATATCAACGGAAAACTTTCGGAAGATTCACAGAAAAAAGCCGAACATTTCCAGAATATGCACATCAAATACGGTGACTACGAACGCTAACGTCCCCCTAATCAGTCACTGCCTCCCCCCGGAGCTACGAGCAGTTTCACCCCAAACGCTTTTTCGTCAATGAATAACGAACTAACGAAATACCCCATTCTGCGTGTTGACTGGGTCATCATTTTGCTCTACCTCATACTCATCGTGTGCGGTTGGATGAGCATTTGTGGTGCCACCCACGAAGTGGGCAATACCGACTTTTTCAGCTGGGGCACCCGCACCGGCAAACAGCTGGTATGGATTAGCTGTGCCCTGGTTTTAGGTTTTATCGTGTTGATGACCGACGACAAGTACTACGACACCCTGTCCGGTTTTCTTTACACCGTGATGATGGTCGTGCTATTCATCACCCCCTTCATAGCCAAGGACATCAAGGGTTCCCGTTCGTGGGTTAATTTAGGTTTTTGCAACCTTCAGCCCGCCGAGTTTGCCAAATGTATAACCGCCCTGGCCGTGGCCAAACTCATCAACCAGTATGGTTTCACCCTGAGTAATATGCGCAATTTTGCCAAAGCCGCCGGACTCATACTCCTGCCCATGGCACTCATCATTATGCAGCGCGAAACCGGTTCAGCCCTCGTTTACCTGGCCTTTTTCCTCATGTTTTACCGCGAAGGCATGCCCGGCTGCATTCTCATCACCGCTGTAGCCGCCGTAGCCTATTTTGTCATAGGCATACGCTTTGGCGAAGTCGAATTACCCGGCACCCTCACCTCGGTCGGCGAGTTTGTAGTGCTCATCATGATATGGATATTCACCATGGGCATGGTACGCGTCTACGCCTCGAAAACCAAGTTCGAACGTCTGTTCCTCCTTGTAGGCAGTGTCGCCCTGACCATTGCGCTGCTCGTGTCAGAATTTCTTGTACCCTTCGACGTGTCGTGGGTACTGTTAGCCCTCTGCGTGTTCATGGCCGTTTATTTGGCCTGGCAATCGTTGGGCCAGCGCGTCAACACCTGCCTGTACATAGCCATTTTCACCATAGGCAGTGCCGCCCTGCTTTATACCGCCGACTTTGCCCTCAACAATGTGCTCGAAAAACACCAGCGCGTGCGCATACAAGTGTTGCTCGGCATGAACGAAGACAATAGCGGAGCCGGTTACAACGTGAACCAAAGCAAAATAGCCATTGGTTCGGGCGGTCTTGAAGGCAAAGGCTTCCTCAACGGCACCCAAACCAAGTTGAAATACGTGCCCGAGCAGGACACCGACTTCATTTTCTGCACCGTTGGCGAAGAGCAAGGCTTTTTAGGTTCAGCCGCCGTGTTGCTCCTGTTTTTAGCCATGATATTGCGGCTCATCTACCTCAGCGAACGGCAAAGCACTGCTTTCGGCCGAGTCTACGGATATTCCGTCATGAGCATTCTGCTTTTCCACGTGTTCATCAACATTGGCATGGTCACCGGCCTCACCCCCGTCATCGGCATTCCCCTGCCATTTTTCAGTTACGGCGGCTCCTCCCTATGGGGTTTCACCCTGTTGCTGTTCATCTTTCTGCGCATCGACGCCGGTCGCAATCGCGGGTTAGCCCAGCAATAGTGCAATTCCAGCCGTCCCAACCTCGAATATTTTTAGTAAAATCCGAAGCTCTCGCAACTCACTGCGTGCAGCCCCACATACACAATGCTTTATATCTTACAGCATGAATTACAATAAGTTACCTCAGTCAAACAAGCCCCTTCAAGTAGTTTTGTTTGCCCTGATTTGTTTAATGATTGTAGGTGGAATCATATTTATGAAGAGTTCATCTTCCGAGCAGCGTGCCTTAAATATGTCAGGCAAGTCGTCCGATCCTCACAGTCAGGTAGCAGTGCCCGATACCACCGTATCGCCCGATGTAATGCCCATTACCCCCGATACTGTAGTAACCTACGTCCTGGCCGACACCCTGTTGGGTAAAGACAAACGCGACCCCTACGAAGCCGGCTACGAAGACGGCTATCTGAATGGTTGCGACGACGGAGCCACCGGACAGGAACGTGCCTCGTTCGACGAAAGCAACAATTACCACAGCCAGGCCGACCGCGAAGCCTACGTTAAAGGTTACAACGAAGGCTATGTCAAAGGTGTTGACGACGGACGCAACGGCAATCAGTTCAACATTAAATAGTCGTCCCTTAAGAATATCTTTTTCTGTTG
>FR901674.1 GCA_000437675.1 Prevotella sp. CAG:891 | reverse complement strand
GAAAAGGAGCAGAGCAAGGGGCGCGTGGATTGCGTCATCGAAACGCCGCAATTTGTCTATATCTTTGAGTTCAAACTCGATGGCACGGCTGCCGGGGCGTTGCAGCAGATTGAGGATAAAGGCTATGCACGCGAGTACGAGGCAGATGCACGACCGGTTCATAAAATTGGCGTGAACTTTTCGTCGGAAACCGGCACGATTGAGGGTTGGGAACATGCGATAAGATAGGCGGAATAGAAAAATCGTGGGGGAAAGTCCCAATTAGACATATTCCCACGACTTTTGTTACGATACCTCGCATTACCCACAGCTAACCGCATTGATTTTACGCTAAAACATAAGCCCCGATACAAGTATTCACACCTCAAAATGTGAAACCTGTATCGGGGCTTATTTCATATAGGATAGTTCTGACAAGTCGTTTTGTACGCTATCAGCATCTTAGATTTAAAAAATCAGAACGTTTTGAACCACCCTATCAATCAGTAAATGGGCGGTTGATTAACCTACGGTACTTCCGGGAACCACCTGACGGTCAACCGTCACCACGCTCAACGAGTCGTCGAAGTTAACGGCAGAAAGAATCATACCCTGACTTTCGATGCCATTGATGGTACGCGGTGCCAGGTTAGCCACAAAGCAAACCTGCTTGCCAATCAAATCCTCCGGATTATAGTGCTGGGCAATGCCACTGACAATCGTACGGTTTTCAAGTCCGTCGGCAATTTCAAACTTCAGCAACTTCTTGCTCTTCTTCACCTTTTCGCAGTTCAGCACCGTACCCACGCGGATGTCGAGTTTCTCAAACTGTTCAAAAGGAATGTTTTCGCGAATGGGTTCAGCCTTATAATTAGCCGCCTCATTGGCTTTTTTCGTATCGAGCAACTTCTGCACCTGTTCTTCAACCACGCAATCCTCGATTTTTTCGAAGAGCAGAGCGGGTTCACCCAAGCGGTGTCCTTCGGGCAAGAGGTCAACTGCACCCAAACGGTCCCATTCCACTTCGCTGATACCCAACATACCGCGCAGTCTTTCTGAAGAGAAAGGCAAGAACGGTTCGAAAGCGATGGCCAGGTTAGCCACCAGCTGCAACGACAGGTTCAGCACCGTCTTCACACGTTCCGGATCCGTTTTAATCACCTTCCAAGGTTCAGAATCGGCCAGATACTTATTACCGATACGCGCCAAATTCATAGCCTCCTTCTGAGCATCGCGGAAACGGAAACCTTCGAGCAAGCGTTCCACTTCGGCCTTCACGCCCTTAAATTCTTCAATCGTTTCGCGGTCGTAGTCGGTCAGTTCGCCGGCAGCAGGCACCACACCCTCGTAGTATTTCTTCGTCAACTGGAGCGCACGGTTCACGAAGTTACCGTAAACAGCTACCAATTCATTGTTGTTGCGAGCCTGGAAATCCTTCCACGTGAAGTTATTGTCCTTCGTTTCGGGCGCATTCGCCGTCAGCACATAGCGCAGCACGTCCTGCTTGCCGGGGAAGTCTACCAAATACTCATCGAGCCAAACAGCCCAATTGCGCGAAGTAGAGATTTTATCGTCCTCCAGATTCAGGAACTCATTTGAAGGTACGTTGTCAGGCAAGATATACGAACCCTCAGCCTTCAGCATGGCAGGGAACACGATACAGTGGAACACGATGTTGTCTTTTCCGATGAAATGCACCAGACGCGTATCATCGCTCTTCCACCACTTTTCCCAATCGTTGGGCAGAATTTCCTTGGTGTTTGAAATGTAGCCGATGGGCGCATCGAACCACACATACAGCACCTTGCCGTCAGCACCCTCAACCGGAACGGGAATACCCCAATCCAAGTCGCGGCTCACAGCACGCGGTTGCAATCCCATGTCGAACCAGCTCTTACACTGTCCCATTACGTTCGAGCGCCACTCCTTGTGCTGCTCAGTAATCCAAGGTTCAAGCCACTGCTGGTGCTTGTCGAGCGGCAAGTACCAGTGTTTCGTTTTGCGCAACACGGGTTTGGCACCACTCACAGCACTTTTCGGGTTAATCAGTTCGGTAGGCGAAAGAGCCGTACCACACTTTTCGCACTGGTCGCCATAGGCACCCTCAGCGTGGCAATGCGGACATTCGCCCGTGATATAGCGGTCGGCCAGGAAGGTGTGTGCTTCCTCGTCGTAGTACTGTTCGCTTTCTTTTTCCAGGAATTCGCCTTTATCGTAGAGTTTACGGAAAAAGTCTGAAGCCGTTTGTTTGTGTACCTCTGAAGTTGTACGTCCGAAAGCATCGAACGAAATGCCGAAGCCCTTGAACGATTCGCTGATAACCTTGTTGTAGCGATCGACCACCTCCTGCGGCGTGCAGCCTTCCTTACGGGCACGGATAGTCACGGGCACACCGTGTTCGTCCGATCCGCAGATAAACAATACATCGCGCTTTTTCAAACGAAGGTAGCGCACATAGATATCAGCAGGTACGTACACACCTGCCAGGTGACCAATATGTACGCCGCCATTGGCGTAGGGAAGGGCCGCCGTGACAAGAGTACGGGCAAATTTTTTTTCTTCCATTGTATATATTCTGTTATTTATTGACCAAATACAGCCGCGGGGAATACGCAAAAAACTCCCCCAAACAATTCGGCCTTGCAAAATTACACAAAATATGCCGATTGTATGGGGGAGTGATGAAAAAATGCCTATAAGTAGGTTTGCAAAATAGTTTATGTATAAATATTATCTAGTCGTCCCTTAAAAAGCCCA
>FR901673.1 GCA_000437675.1 Prevotella sp. CAG:891 | reverse complement strand
GATTTTTATTTGGTAGAGCTCTCGGCTTGCACTAACTTTGCATCTGCAAATGCCGACACCTATATATAATGGGTATTTGCCGTGTCGCAGACAAAGCGTGTTGCGGACGAAATGCTTTCGAGAAAACCGATATATTTTTTATGAATTTAATTGTAGACATTGGCAACTCTACGGTGAAGGTAGCCGTAATGAACGATAATGCAATCGTAATGCATCGCCGTTTGGGCAATGAGCCAACTGATGGACTCGCCATGATTGTGGAGGATTTTGATATTGATGCTTGTGCCTACTCATCGGTTGGCAAACCTTTGCCAAACTTGGAAGCGGCTATCAGGCACTTGATTCCTAATACGCTGAAGGTTACCGGACTGACCCCAACACCGCTGCTGTGCGATTACCGCACGCCCGAGACGTTGGGCGCCGACCGCTTGGCTGTGGCCGTAGGGGCTGCAGCGTGCGTTCCGGGTAAACCGCTGCTGGTGGTCGATGCCGGCACTTGCGTGACGTATGAATATGTCAGCGCCGACGGACACTACCTGGGCGGAAACATTTCGCCCGGATTAGGCATACGCTTGCGGTCGCTGCATGAACAAACAGCCTTGCTGCCTTTGGTGGGCAACGACGAACGGGTGCCGACTATCGGATACGATACGCCTTCGGCTATCCGCGCCGGCGTAATTCGAGGCATGAATTACGAAATTGAGGGCTGCATACGCGACTTTAAACGTCATGAACCCGACGGTGTGGTGTTCATAACCGGTGGCAATGGATTCCGATTCGCCAACGAAATGGAGGTGGAACGCAACGAATCGCTGGTAGAAATCGGGCTGAATGCCATTCTGAACTATAACTGCTTGTAGCTTTACCCCCATTTTTCTTCCTTTTTTTTATAACTACACTTGATGACAACATTTCGCAACATACTCACCGCCGCCATGCTGGCCACGGCAGCACTGACGGCTACGGCGCAAACCAACGGTAGTAACTCACCTTACTCGCGTTATGGTTTCGGACTTTTGGGCGATGGCGGAAATGCCTTTAACAAAGGTATGGCCGGCACGGCTTACGGTATGCGCAACGGTACACAAATCAACTCGAAAAACCCGGCTTCGTATTCGGCTACCGATTCGCTGAGCTTCCTGTTCGACGTGGGTATGACCCTGCAGAACGGTAACTTTAAGCAAGGCAGTGCCAAAACAAATGCACACAACACTTCGGTAGACTATGTGAACGCTGCTTTCCGCTTGGCACCCAGGTTGGGTATGTCAGTCGGACTGATGCCTTTTAGCACCGTGGGATACCAAACAAGCTCGGAAGAAACCATTAAAAACGGTTTCGAAGAGGTGGTGCAAACCAATAAGTTCAGTGGCGACGGCGGATTGCACGAAGCCTATGTCGGTTTGGGTTGGGCCCCGATTAAGCCCCTTTCGTTGGGTTTCAACGTGGGCTATTTGTGGGGCGAACTCTCGCACACGGTGCTGATGAGCTTCGACGATGCAAACATTCATTCCACCCGACAGGCTTACGATGCCGATGTGCGCACGTTTAAGGCCAACTTCGGTTTGCAGTACGAGCAAAAACTGAATGCCAAACATACGCTGACGCTCGGTGTGGTATATGGCTTGGGACACGATGTGAACCGCAATGCACATTACTACAATCAAAAGGTGGGAACTGCAGGCGTTACGGGCGGCGACACGCTGACTTGTGCCAATGCCTTTGCCCTGCCGCACACGTTTGGCGTGGGTTTGACCTGGAGTTTCAATAACCAACTGCGCGTAGGTGTGGACTACACCTTGCAGAAATGGGCCGATGTGAAATATCCCACCGTGGTGACCGATGCCTATGGCACCCCCTCGTATGTAACGGGTAAGGGCCTGTTTAAGGACATGCATCAGGTGAGCCTCGGTGCCGAATATGTGAAAAATCCGGAGGGATTGCGCTGGCGCCAGCGCGTGCGCTACAACGTAGGTTTTGCCTACACCAGCCCCTACACACGCATTGGCGGTGTTGACGGACCGGAGCGTTACATGGCCAGCATCGGAGCCTCATTGCCCATCATCAATTTCCATAACAGCCGCTCGTTTGTAAACTTTTCGGCACAGTACGAACACGTGAAGCCCAAAATGCCCGGCATGATTACCGAAAACTATTTGCGCTTCAGCATCGGCCTCTCGTTCAACGAACGCTGGTTCATGAAGTGGAAGGCCGAATAATTCAGTGCCTGTTGATATTTTAACTGATAAAAAAATGGAACTTTCCGGCCCCAGGTGTCGGGTTCCTCTTTCTAATTACATATAGCCGATGTATCAACCTATCGCATCGCTACGCATACTTTTGGCAGCCTCCCTTATAGGGGGGCTTGCTTCGTTGTCGGCAAGTTGTGGCAGCGAGGCACCGCCCATGGGGGCAGCCGTCGAAAATCGCGATTCCCTGCCCGTAATGGTCACTCGGGGTGTGTCGAAACTTATTTCTGATTCCGGCGTCATGCGTTACAAGTTCATTACCGAGGAATGGCGCATTTACGACAAGACCACACCGCCCAGGTGGGAGTTTTTGAAAGGCATATTCATTGAGCGTTACAACGATAAGTTCAAGGTGAACATGCACATCACCGCCGACAGCGCATGGTTCTACGACCAAAAGGTGTGGAAACTGCGCGGCAATGTCGAACTACACGACGAGGAAGCCGAAACGCGCCTTACGACGAACGAACTTTACTGGAACATGAATACGGGCGAACTGTGGAGCAATGTCTACACCAAACTGGTGGAACCCAATCAAGCCATCGAGGGTAACTGGTTCCGGGCACGCATTGTGGACAAAAGGCTGACGAGTTACCATGTAAAGCAGTCGAAGGGATTTATGCCGAGCGGTTCGGTAACGACGGCTTCTGTAGCTGAACCCGTTGCACCGCAGTCCGAAACCACCGATACGTTGGCGCCGGCCGATACGGTGCCCCTGCGCGAAGCACCTGTGAGCCACCGCAAAAAGTAGGGTAGACACTGGGGGCGATTGAGCGTAAGGAATAACTGCAAAATCAGGCTGACAAACTGCTTCGTGGCGCAGAATGACGAAGAAAGCCCGTAAAAACGGGCAGAGAAGCCAAAAAAACAACTTTTCTCTTTTTAAAGTGTTCGTTTTGCATTATCTTTGCGCGTCATTAGGCGCATTATGTACGTGCGACTGCCCTGTCGCGACCTGTGGTAACCTTGTGAACAACACAAACCGCAACTCGTGAGCAACACTACCGACGAGAATAAATAAAAAAAACAAAATACAAAAAATCAATGGCAGCATTACAAACAATCAGAAGCAAAGGTGCCCTGCTTGTGGGCGTGTTGGGCCTGGCCCTGTTTGCTTTCATTGCCGAAGAGTTCTTCCGCTCGCTTGAGACAACCTCAATGGTGGACAGAAACCAAGTAGGCGAAGTGTATGGCGAAAAGCTTTCCATTCAGGATTTCCAAACCAAAGTGGAAGAGCAGAGCCAATTAGTCCAACTGCAAATGCGTATGCAGGGACAGGATGGTAACCTCACCGACGAACAGAACGAACAGATTCGCGAACAGGTGTGGCAGCAGTTTGTACAGAACCAGATTGTAAAGCATGAATGCGATGAACTTGGTCTGTATGTAACCGATGGTGAAGTGCAGGAAGCCCTCCGCCTGGGACAGGCCAACAGCCTTCAAATGGTGGCCACCATCTTCGGTAATCCCCAAACCGGCCGTTTCGACCTTGCTCAACTTCAGACCTTCCTGAAGGATTACAGCAAAACCATCCAGCAGGCACAGCAGGCTCAGAACGCTGAGGCTGTTGAACAAATCCAGATGATTAAGAAAATCTGGGAAATCACCGAAAAGCAACTTCGCGATGAATTGCTCATGAACAAGTACAACATGCTGTTTGCCATGGGCTTTACTTCGAACCCGGTTGCTGCCAAAGAAAACTTTGACGAACGTAACGTGCAGAAGAATGTGGCTGTTGCCGCTCTGCCTTACAGCACTGTGGCCGACAAGGATGTTCAGGTTACCGACGAAGACTTGAAGGCTGCTTACGAACAGTACAAGGAACGCTTCTATACGCCTGTTCCTACGCGCGACATCAAACTGATCGACGTGAACGTAGTGGCAAGTGCTGCTGACCGTGCTGAACTCACCAAGAAGGTTGAGGCTGTTGAAAAACTCCTTCGCGAAGGTGCCAACGTTAACGATGCTCTGCGCAATGCTAATTCAGCCGTGCAGTACTCGAACCTCGCCCTTAGCAAGCGTGCTTTCAGCCAGATGCCTGACGTAGCCGCTAACCTCGACTCAATGGCAGTGGGCAGCGTAAAGGCTACTTACTACAATGCACAGGATAACACCATCAATACGTTGAAGCTCGTTGCCAAGCAGGAAGCTCCCGACTCAATCCTCTATCGTCAGATTGCAGCTGTGGCTTCTACGCCCGAGGCTCGCAAGGCACAGGCCGACTCAATCCTGAAGGCGCTGAACGGTGGTGCTTCGTTTGCTGAACTCGCCAAAAAGTATGGTCAGCGTTCTGACTCTGTTTGGATTACTTCAAGCCAGTACGAAAGCTTCGGTATGTCGCAGGACAATGCTGACTACCTGAACAAACTCTACACGACGCCTGCTAACACGAACACCATGATGACCAGCGAACAGGGTGCCGTTGTAATCCAGGTACTCGACCGCCGCAAGATGGTTACGAAGTACAACGTAGCTGTGGTGAAGTGTCCGCTTAACTTCTCAAAGAAAACTTACGAGGACGAACTCAACAAGTTCAACCGCTTCCTCGCTCAGAACCAGGATGCTGCTTCTATCGAAAAGAACGCTGCCAAGAATGGTTACATGCTGGTTGACCTCACGGCTTACAGCCCCATGCAAAATATCATTCCTCAGCGTATCGGTGGCTCACAGGCCAAGGATTGCGCTCGCTGGATTTTCGACGAAGCTAAGGCTGGCGATGTTTCACGCCTCTACGAATGCGGACGTGCCAACGACCACTTGGTGCTGACCATCGTGAAAACTGTTAACGACGAAGGCTATCTGCCTTGGAACAACGCTGATGTGAAGCAGTTCCTTACGACGGTTGTGAAGCAGCAGAAGAAGGCTGAAAAGGCCATGGCTATGGCAAAGAACGTAAAGACTGTTGCCGATATGCAAAAGGTGAAGGGTGCCGTTATGGATTCACTCTCTAACCAAACGTTTGCAGGTTATCCCATGGTTGCCGGTGTAAACGTGCCCGAGCCCAAATTGGCCGGTGTTATTGCCAAGACGGCGGTAGGAAAGGGTTCAGCCCTTGTTCAGGGTTCAGCTGCAGTTTACGTGCTGAATGTAACGGGCGAAAGCAAAACGCCTGAGAAGTTCGACGAAAAGGCCGAAATGTCGCAGGTATCACAAATGGTTGGCCAGCGTGCTTACCAGGCCGTGTTCAACTACTTGATGCTCCGCGAAGCCAAGTTGGTTGACCACCGTTACCAGTTCTAATATCAAAACCACACATATATTTGTATAATTGAAAATCCCCATGCACCTCGTTTGAAGGTAGCATGGGGGTTTTTGTTTCCTTACGTTCGGTATGGACAATTTAGGGCTATAGGTCACAAATGGTCGGCGTAAGGTAAACCGAACATGGCACGGAGAATTGCCGTTGACCCACCGTATCCTTTTCTATGGCCTCCCGCTGGCGGATGTTCAATTTTGAGGAAATACTGTCAAGTATATCCATACGGTATTCTTTTGGCAAATCAATGAATTTCATCGCTGTAATATCGTTTTTATTATAGCATAAACTGAACATCTACTGATACAAAAAAAGAACTGCCGCCACATAGTTTGTTGGCGGCAGTTTCCTGCTTTTTTATTATTGCTTTCCGGCATAACTTTTATGCATTGACAAGCCCCTGTTTCAATGATTGTTTCGGCTGTCTGAGAAAAATAAAATATCAATTAGGGCATAAAAGTTTTACCGAACAGCCCTATAAAAATAGGGACGACTACTTAAAATGGCATATCCCGATTTCATTTTTTTTTGTGTGTGGAAAACGTGCCGGAATGCCGATAAATAAAGGGCTGAATGCACCTTTGAGGGTGTGGAAAACTTTCGAGGTGCGATATCAGGTGCCGAAAAAATTTGGATTTCGGGGAGTGCGTGTTGTATCTTTGCATCAACCATTTAAAGGCTGCGCAACAGTATGGATAAACTGTACGTCAGCCTAAACGGATGAAAAAACAGTATTCCTTATTTA
>FR901672.1 GCA_000437675.1 Prevotella sp. CAG:891 | reverse complement strand
ACAACAGAAAGTAGGGCAGGTAGGCCTGTCTGAAACACATTGAAGTTGGCGTGATTGTTGTACGCTATTTCTGATGGATCGAAACAGCCGGCATTTTGAATTGTGGCGTAAAGCATACGCCCGGTTCAGCTTGTGAAGGCAGAACCGGGCGAGAAAATGGGTTGTGTGGGTTATTGTCGTTGGAGCTTGATGCCAACACTTGAAATTCCAGGCAACATTTCGCGACGCATGATGTGAATGATGCTGAAGTCGGCTGACGAACCGGCTTGGAGATGTTGCGTGAGGAAAGGTTGCGTGAATTGGTATAAGCTCACGCCATGACCGGCAATGTCGCCCTTTTCGTCGGTAAGGCGGCATTCGACGGTGTCGATGCGTAGGGTGTCGGGGTTATACCACTTTTGCTGAACGACCAACCATAAAGTTTGAAAAGGGTAGGGCGTTGAGGCCGAAGTTCGGATGCCCAAAGTGAGCATATAGTTTCCGCTTTCCTGTATGGAATCAATGTGGAAGTGCAACGTGTCGCCCGGTTCCCATCCGTCGACCGAAGTCGATCGGTAGGCAAAGGCACTTGGCTGGTGCCGGCAGCTGGCGAATGTTGCAAGGCATAGGAGCAGAATGAATAAATGTCGCATGCTTACTTGGCCGATGGTTTGTTACGCTGTGCGCCATTGGTAGCAGGACGATTAGGCTGCTGCTTGTTGTCGCGCTGTTCACGGTTTTCGCGGCGTGGTGCAGCATTGTCGCGCTGCTCGTTGCGTTCACCTCGTTGTTCGTTGCGCTCACGTCGGTTATTGTCGCGTGCGCTGCGTTGCTCGTTGCGCTCACCGCGTTGCTCGTTGCGTTCGCGTCGGTTGTTGTCGCGTGCGCCGCGTTGCTCATTGCGTTCACCGCGTTGCTCATTGCGTTCGCGGTTACGGTTGTTACCGTTTCGCTCTTTACCCTGGCGTTTGTTGCGGTTGTTCTTACGTTTTGATTTGTCGAAGCGTGTCAGGTCGTCCTGTTCTGCCAAGTCGATAGGACCTTGCGGTATAGCCGTTTCCTCTTCGATAAGGTTGAAAGGCTTTTCGCCCACAGCATTGAGTTCGATGATATCCTTGGCTCGTTCGGCAGTGATGGTTACGAGGTTGGCAGCCATTCGGCGGTCAGAGCTGTATGTTACCGTACCAGCCAGCGTGTCGGCCTTGAAAAAGTAGAACGTGGCATCGACGGTTTCGAGCGGTACATTGCGTTCGGGAAGTTTGCGAGCCGCTTCCATGTACGTGTCTACCTCGTAGTTCAGGCAGCATTTCAGTTTGGCACACTGACCCGCGAGTTTCTGCGGATTGGGCGTGATGTCCTGAAAGCGTGCAGCAGCGGTGCTGACGGAATTGAAGTTTTTCATCCAGGTGGCACAGCAGAGTTCGCGACCGCAGGGACCGATGCCGCCAATGCGTCCGGCCTCCTGACGTGCACCAATCTGCTTCATTTCGATGCGTACGTGGAAAGCGTCGGCCAGCACCTTGATGAGCTTTCTGAAGTCGACACGTGCGTCGGCAATGTAATAGAAAATGGCTTTGTTGCCGTCGCCTTGGTATTCGACGTCGCCAATTTTCATTTGCAGTTCCAGTTCCTTGGCAATTTGTCGCGAGCGAATCATCGTTTGGTGTTCGCGACTTTTCGCTTCCTCGAATTTTTCGAGGTCGGTTTGTCTGGCCTTACGGTAGACGCGTCTAATTTCGGTGCCCGGTTTTAGGTTAGCCTTTTGCATTTGCAGCAGTACCAGTTTACCGGTCAGCGTAATAACGCCAATATCGTGACCGGGCTGTGCTTCGACGGCCACGATGTCGCCTTTTTCGAGCGGCAGATGGTTGTCGTTGCGGTAAAAACCCTTTCGCGTGTTTTTGAATTGCACCTCGACGAAGTCAGTGGTATCAAGGTTGCCAGGCACGTCGGCCAGATAGTCGAAAGTATTGAGCTGGCGGTCGCTGCGTCCGCATCCGGCTGCTGCAATGCCTCTCAGGGCTGCATCGCCCCAGGCATATTGCAAGTGTTCGAACTGCGGGTTTGTATGGTTGTTCTCGAGAGGCGTTTCGCTGAAAGCCTCCGGATTTTGGGGTGTATTGTCGGTCATAGTAAAGAGCTTATTGAATGAGCAGTACAATCATTTTGAGCGTAAAGTCGAAGAAAACCATGCGCGGATTAACGTTCTGCTCAATGTCGCGTTGAGCCTCGGCAATTTCGTTGCTGATGCCGATTACATTCCTTTCGTTGATAAAGCGGGCAAAGTTAACGGAGAAATTCGTTTCTTCGCGGTTCATGTAATTAAGGTCGGGCAGGCGGAAATTGTAGATAAAGTTTTCGCGTACCAAGCGCTGTGCGTATTCGAGAAATGCCTTTTGTTTTTCTCGTCCCCACTGCGACACCTGTTCCGACCATTCGTGAAGATCCTTTATTTTTCGCATGTAACACAGGCGCATGAGCAGCACGAACATATCGAAAAACTGAGCCGTGTCAGCGTTCATGCTCACTTGGTCGAGAGCCTGCGTAAAACTGCCCTTTGCAGCGCGGGCAATGAAGTGTGCATCGTCGGGTTGCAGTCCGCACTGTTGCTGCAAGGCCATTTGTATGTCAGCCGGAGCGATGGGGCCGAAATCAATGCGCTGTGTACGGCTGAGAATGGTGTCGAGCATTTTTTCGGTGTGGGTGGCCGTCAGTATGAAGTGCGTGTCGTGTGGCGGTTCTTCAAGGATTTTGAGCAGTTTATTCGCTGCTTCAGTGTTCATTTGTTCGGCCAGCCACATAATGATGACCCGTTTTCCACCCTGCGAACTGACATTTAGCAGTTTCCCGATGATATTGTTCGCTTCGGCCACGGCAATGATAGCCTGTTGGTTTTCGACCCCCATTCGTTTGAGCCATTCCTGTTTGGTGAAGTAGGGTTTTTCTTTAATCAATTCCCTCCATTCATCAATAAACAAATCGCTGACGGCACCCGATGCACTGGTTCCGGCAGGTTTGATAATGGGAAAGGTGAAATGCAAATCAGGGTGTGCCAGTTTCGACGCCATGCGGCAGTTTTTACATTCACCGCAGGCATTACCCTCGGGAGTGGGGGTTTGGCAAAGCAGACGTTGTGCGAGTGCCAGAGCCATAGGCAGTTTGCCGCAACCTTCGGGTCCGGCAAAGAGCAGAGCATGGGGTACGCGTTGTTCTGCCAACATGCGCTGAATTTGTTTTTTGGCCTCGGGTTGGCCTATCACATCGCTGAATTGCATGAATAAATGTTTTAAAAAAAATGAGGCTGTGACACAATTTAAATTCGCGGAAAGCAAGGTTTGTGCAGAGCGAATACAGAGTTTTGACCGTATGATCAAAGCTATGTTGCGGTGCAACCTAAATTGCGATTAGCAAAGTTAACGAAAATGTTGGAATTATTTGTTGTAATTCAAAAGAGTTTTCTCCTTCAGCAGGCGGCGTGCCGTTTCGATGATCGTATCGATGCCCCGTGCATAGTCAGCCGGTGCAATGTCCACCTTCACGTCCGGTTCGATGCCCAGTTCCGTTTGCTGCATATCGCGAGTAAACATGGGACAGGCCGAAAAGCGCACACTCCAACCATTGGGTAGCTCGGCGGAAAAAGGCATTCCCGCACCACCCCCGGTAAAGTCACCCACAACGGTTACTTGCGGTAAACCTTTCAGAAACATGACAAACGAGTTAGCCGCGCTGTAAGTACGGCGGTTCGTAAGCACCGCCACCGGTTTTTGCCAGCGAAAGCCCACGAAGGGTTCGATACTGATGGGCTGCGGTGCCGAAAAATCGTTGTGCCCCGTGCCTGTTTTGTGGCAAATGTATGCCCCCGTTATGGGTTCGTTGACAAAGAGCGAAGCCAACTTTTCGGCCGCTGTAAGTAGTCCGCCACCGTTGCTACGCACGTCAACAATCAGTCCGTCGCAAGTGGCCAGTTTACGCATCACCTCGTGCAGATTACCATCGCCAAACAGCAACTGGAACGAAGAACAGCGCACATAGCCCATGTTGTCGGCAAGGATACGATATTTCAGTCCTGCTGCCGATTCGTAGTCGTGCGACGCACCCAGGTAAATCCGTTCAAGCGAGTCGCTTTGGTTCATGGGGTAACGGTCGAACCAGTCGCCGTAGCGCGCCACATCGTGCGCTGCGTAGAGGTTGACGTGCCCATCGCGCAGTTCGTATGTCATATTGGCCAACACCTCGAACAGCTGTTTGTCGCTCATCTGTTCGCTGATTTGCGGAGCGTACTTTTGATACACCTCGTTCCAGTTGAGCCCATACGCCTCGTTTTTATAGTCGAAAAAGCAGTAATGCTGATCGAGCGTTTGCCAAAGTGCCTCGAAATTACCCCGGCGCGTGTTGTCGGGCACATCCTGTGTGACGCACGAAGCGAACAAGGCTACCACAGCAACAAACAGCAGGGACAAACGAAGCCGGATAAAGCAGGCAAACCGTAGGAAACAATGTTTACGCATGACGATGGTTTACAGTAGTAGACGGAAAAAATCTGATTATTCGGCACGAAATCCTACAAAGGTTAGCCGAATGTAACAGTTTGGCAGAACAACCTTCCTGCACGGCCAAACATTGTCACCAACACACAGAACGTGCGAGGTTGTAAATTTCGGACGCGCAGGAAGGTCACGGCCTATTTTTCAGGCAAAAAATCGAGTAGCATTTGCAGCGATTTAGGGTCGCGCCAGCTCCAGAAGCGGTCCTTCATAAGTTCCTTGAACTGCGCCTCCTTAGCCGGATCCATGCTCTTTTTAAAGTCCGATTCGTTAGCCGGAACGATGAAGCCCTTCACGCTGAAATAATATTTGTCCTGCAAGGGAATGCCCAGGTCGTCATCGCGCTGGTCATCGTTCATGTTCATGAACACGTTGAAGTCCGACATTTCAAAAAAGTCCATGCCCGAGCCCCCGCTTTCCTCTTCGCGGTAACGCGCCATGTTGACCGTTGTTTTGCAGAGCAGCGAGTTGAAGCCCTTTTTAGCTACGACGCGCGCCATGACAGAATCCACCTTGACGTATTCCGCCGTATCGGCAAAGGTTACGCCAAATATGCCCTTGGTATAGGCACGCATGATTTTGCCATTTTCTTTGTAGACCAACGACGCATCCTTAAGATAGATGTTGGCTTCGGCTTCGACAAATCGGCCAAAGGATTGGCGTATTTTTGCTTTTTGAAATTCCGGATACAAAAAGATGGAACGGCTGCGGCGCAGCTGTTGGTTTTGCTGTGCATTGGCAGGAGCGGCAAAGCTGAAAGCCAACGCTATGAGAAGGAAAAGTATTTTCTTCATAAGGTTGAAAATGTTTTTGTGTTTGAAAGTAGGTAGTTAACAGTTCAACGCAAAGGGCGCATTCAGCCTTGCTCAAGCCCTAACTTTTTAATCACAAACTGCTTGACGAAATCGGCTGTTTGCTCAATGCCCAACACCGAAGAGTTGATGCACAAATGATAGGTATCGGCAGCTCCCCAGGTGCCAGAACTGTAAAAGTTGTAGTAGTCGGCACGTTGTCGGTCGCCCTTTTCGGCTAATTCGAGTGCACGCAGTTCATCGCATTGCATTTGTTCCTGAATGCGGCGTACGCGGTCGGCAATATTAGCCGCGATGAACACGTTGACACAACGCGGATGATTGCGCAGCACATAGTCAGCACAACGGCCAATGAAAATGCAGGAATGTTCATCGGCTGCCTTTTGAATAGCCTCGCTTTGAATGCGAAACAGGTTTTCGTTAGACAGTTCGTTGTTGTAGAACGATTCACTTCCGCCCACAAAGGGTATGATATTGCCCAAGGTGCGCAGAAAGTGATTTTTTTCGTCGCTACGTTCAAAGATTTCGGGTGTAAACCCGCTTTCTTTGGCAGCAAGCAGCAGAATTTCGCGATCGTAGTAATTGATGCCCAAATCTTTGGCCAACAATCGGCCGATGGCGCGTCCGCCGCTTCCGAGCTGACGCCCTATGTTAATGACGAATGGTTGCATAATGAACATTTTTTGAAAACAAAAACTTAGGCTGGAACCTGATTAAGGAACCGCCTCCGATATATGTAGATGAGAGATTTATTCCTGAATTGTGGAAGTTATTTGCTGTTTGAAAAGGCGAACTTGCCTAATGAGCAGCGTGATAGCCAGAATCGAAGCCAACCCATCGGCCACAGGGCCTGCATGCCACAAGCCTTCGAGCGGATCGTTGAAAACGTGAGGCAAAATGAATATGGCCGGAACCAGGAAAATCAGCTGACGCGTGAGCGAAAGAAAAATACTTTTGCCAGCATAGCCGATGCTTTGGAAAAACGCCGTCGACACAATTTGCAAACCTACGATAGGAAACATCATAACCATGCAGCTCAGTGCGTGGGCCGACATTTCGATGAGTTCGGGCGAATCCTTGGCAAACAAGCGAGCAAAGGGAGTGGCAAAAAAGGTGCCGGTTATGAAGCCCGTCAGTGTGATGCCAGTGCCAACAACCAAGGTACGTTTCAGCACGCTGATGACGCGGTCGTAACGCTTTGCACCGAAATTATAGCCTGCAATGGGTTGCATGGCCTGGTTAAGGCCGATAACTACCATAACGATGAACAGCAGCAGACGGTTGGCAATGCCGAATGCTCCAACAGCAGTGTCGCCCCCATACGTGGTGAGGCTGCGTGTCATCATGGCCGCGACCAGACAGGCACACAGGTTAATCAGAAACTGAGGCAACCCGACAATCAATGACTCCTTTACGATTTGCGGTTTGAAGCGCATGATGCGTCGGTTCAGGTGAATAAGGTCGGCCTTGTTGCTAAACAGTTTTAATTGCCACATAAGCATCACGAACTGGGCAAGGATAGTGGCAAAGGCTGCACCGCTAATGCCCCAATCGAACACAAAGATGAACAAAGGCGCAAAGCAGCAGTTTAGCACTACGGTACCGATGGTACTGAGCATAGCCTTTTGCGGTCGATTGGTTGAACGCAACATGGCATTGAGCCCCAGATAGATGTGGGTGATAACATTTCCCAGCAAAATGACCGACATAAAGTCGCGCGAGTAGGGAAGTGTGGTGTCACTGGCACCGAAGAACCGCAGGATAGGGTCGATGAATAGCAGCAGTGTGCCTCCCAGCACCAAGCCCAATACAAAGTTCATGATGAGCACGTTGCCCAAGATGCTTTGAGCCGTGGTATAATCCTTTTGTCCGAGTTTCACACTCATCAAGGTAGCAGCACCCACACCGACCATAGCACCGAATGCCGCTGTAAGCGACATGAGCGGACCGGTTAGTGCCAAGCCCATAATGGCTTCGGGGCCAACTCCTTGACCAATGAATATGCCATCAATAATGTTGTAGACCGATGCTGCAGCCATAGCTACAATGGCCGGAAGGGCATATTGCAGCAGCAACCGGCCCACTGGCTTTTCTGCCAGCACGTTGAATTGCGCAGTTTGTTCTTTCATGGATGTACGAGTTGTTAAAGCAGCGTCTACCTTTGGCTTTCTAAAGATTGCCTTCGGCGACTTTGCGTAGGCAAAATTACAAAGAAAATACCAACTTTTCATCAGTTTTTTCTGTAAGAAAGCTTTTGAATGCTCGTTTAAAAACAAAATTTAGCGCATTGCGCGTTTAGTGGACAGCATGAAGCAACCATGTTTTTTACAGGTAGCCATTAGAAATAGCGTGCGATAAATCACCACTCCTTCGATGTGTTTCAGACAGGCCTACCTGCCTTACTTTCTGTTGT
>FR901671.1 GCA_000437675.1 Prevotella sp. CAG:891 | reverse complement strand
TTTTATTATATGCGTGATTTTGGTATAATGGGAGCTTTTATTGGACCTATAATAGTGGCATTTATTTATAATGTGTTGTATCGCTTTTGCTTGAAAAGTCCTTTTTTAACAGCTTATTATTTTGTTGGTGTTTTATGTACCTGTTTGGGTACGGGCTATCCTTTTGGTAGAGGTTTTGTTTTCCAACTAATTTTTGCTTTTTTAATTGATAAATATTGTCGGACAAAAGATTATTTAAGAAATGATTATATCTATAATAATACCCGTTTATAATGTAGAGCATTATGTGGAAAAATGCGTTCAAAGCTGTGCTTTACAGAATTGTTCTGACTTTGAAATAATTGTCGTCAATGACGGTTCTACCGACAAAAGTGCAGGTATTATTAATACTCTGGTGAAAGACTTCTCCAATATTTCGGTTATAAATCAAGAAAATCAAGGTCTTAGTGCGGCACGAAATGCAGGCTTACAAGTAGCTCAAGGTGAATACGTATGGTTTGTTGATTCTGATGATTGGATTGAACCAAACTGTCTGGGTAGAATTACTAACAAACTAAAAGATGATTTGGATATTTTGCAGTTGCAATACCGCTATACTTATGAGGATGCTTCTTTAAATAAAGATGCCCCTTTTACGATAATTGATGGATTAAAGTCTGGCAAGCAAGTGACTATTCATGGCGGTCTGCCTGCCCCAGCTCAATTCTGTGTGTATCGAACAGAATTTTTAAGAAAAAATGGTTTGCAGTTTGTAAGGGGCATTTACCATGAGGATTCCGAGTTTAAACCAAGGGCTACTTATTTGGCAGAACGAATAGCCTCAGATACCGAGGTGAGCTATAATTATCTGCAACGGACTTCGGGTAGCATCACTTCTAAGTTCAGATTGAAAAACGGCATTGACATCATTTATGTAATGAACAGTTTGATGGATTTTGTCAAGCAACAGCAGATGGACAAACCTTGTACCGAAGCCTTTTACCGTCAAGTAGGCTTATGTATGAATACGTTGCTTTTCGGTTACAGACAGCTTTCGAAGTCTGACCAATCTGGTTTGTATAAAGCACTTACGTCGCAAAAGCATTTGTTTCGAGCCATGATTAAGAGCAAGAACCTTAAGTATCAGTTAGAGGGGGTTGCATTTGGTTTAAGTTTAAAGTTAGGCTTTTTTCTACATAAAATGATAAGATGAAATGTAACTATTTTATGAAGATATCTGTTATTATACCCACTTATAAACCCCAAGATTATCTTTGGGAATGTCTGAATTCATTGGTTGCTCAAACTTTTCCTAAAGAAGATTTTGAGGTAATCTTAGTGTTGAATGGTTGTTGCGAACCTTGGAAAAGTAACATCCAGCAGTATATAGATGATCGAATGCAAGGGATGAATGTGAACTACATTCAAACCGATGAGGGCGGAGTGAGCAATGCACGCAACATAGCCCTTGACTGCGCTAAGGGCGACTACGTGACGTTTATTGACGATGATGACTTCATTTCTCCCACTTATTTGGAAGAACTGTACGAGATAGCTACACCTGACACCGTATCGCTGTGTTATCCGTATGCTTTTAATGATGGAAAAATAGAGGAGCAGTTACCTTATAACATTACAGAGGCATATAATTATTGTATAAATTATCAGTGTAAAAGCCTAACATCCAGGGTTCGGAAATTTTTTTCCGGACCTTGTATGAAGCTCATTCCAATGAGCTTCATACAGGGAAGAAGGTTTGATGTGCGTTTCAAAAACGGAGAGGATAGCCTTTATATGTTTTTAATATCAGATAAAATACACAAGGTATCTTTCACTTCACAGCATGCAATCTATTATAGAAGATATAGAGAAAACAGTGCATATACTGGGCATCATACATGGGGCTATATGTTCAAGAATGGATGGCTTATGGCTTACGCCTATACTAAGATTTATTTTTCAAAACCTTTTGATTATAAATTGTCATATTATTTCGTACGATTGCTCGGTGTATTGAAAACTATTATAGTGAAAAAATAGCTTAGCATGTTTTGTTAGTAGAATAATTAGAAAAAACAAGGTTAATGAATAAAATACTATTAACCACATTGTTTTCCGGCTATAATTATGGTTCAAGTTTGCAGACTTATGCCACAAAGTGCATTATCAAAGAGTTGGGCTATGACTGTGAATTAGTAGCAAGGAAAAGTGTGATAAAAGGACGAGATGTTAGGCTTGGAAAGTTGCTGACTATATTGTGGCGTACACTTTTGACAGCTGATTCAAAGACTTTAAAAGCCTATAAGAATTCGTACCAAAAGTCGTTGGTGGGAGACTCTGTGCAAAGGTTTGAGGATTTTGAAGAAAATTATCTGCAACCCCAGCGTATGAGTTGGAAGTTGCTTAAGGAAGAGGCTAAAATAGCAATAGCTTGTGTGGCCGGCAGCGACCAACTTTGGAATCCTACATCCTTATATGTAGACCCCATGTATTACCTGCGTTTTGCACCTGAAGGTAAACGAATTTCCTTTGCTACCAGCCTAGGGCATGACTTTATTGCTCCGTTCAATGAAGAAAAGTTGAAAAAGTGGATTAACGAGGTGGATTGTATTTCGGTTCGAGAAGATAGCGGTGTAAAGTTAATCAAGAACGTTTGTGGAAGGACGGCTTTGCATTTGTTAGACCCAACACTGCTGCTGGATGGCAACACGTGGAGAAACTATTTGGTTATTCCCCGACAAAAGAGTAAGTACATATTGGCATACTTTCTGGACGCTCCGTCAGAGCAGGCAAAGCAGTGTATCGGAAGATTGAAAGAAAAATTTCAGTGTGAGGTGATAGCAATTCCCTACGAACATACTGATATGAGCTATGCCGATAAATTGGTGCCAAGTGGACCACTTGATTTTCTGAGTTTGGTGGATAATGCCGAGATGGTTGTGACCGACTCATTTCATGGTACTGCTTTCTCAATCAATCTGCACACCCCATTTTTTGTGTTTGACCGAAACTATGGAGCTGCTCATTCGCAAAGTAGTAGGGTTGTTTCGCTGTTGAAAAAGTTGCATTTGGAGTATAGATATGAACCTCAATCTGAAAATGCGCAGGATGAAATTATGGACTTTAGTAAGTCGGAAAGTATTCTGAATGCCGAAAGAAAGGTGGCAAGGGAGTATTTGAAAGCATCAATAGTTTCGTGCGCAAAGACAGCCGATAAGTAATGAATCAAGTATAGGTATATATGGATTTTAAAAATAAAAGAGTTGTCGATTTTCAAGCTAAGGACTGTTCAGGATGCGCTCTTTGTGTTGATATATGTCCTAAAGACTGTATCACAATGCAGCCCGACGGGCTAGGGTATTTACGTCCGGTGATTGACGATGCTGTATGCATAGATTGTGGCCTTTGTGCCAAAAAATGTGTGATAGTAAACCCAGAAACGACCATTATTCCGCAAGATACTTTTGCAGCAGTTCGCACAGATTCCGAGAAAATTAAGTTGTCGTCTTCGGGCGGTGTATTTGCTGCTATAGCTGAGTGTTTGATAGAAAAAGGATGGATGGTAGCCGGTTGTATTCTGGACGAGAACCTAAACCCTAGGCACATATTAACAGATGAGGTAAGCAAGGTGAGATTGATGTATGGTTCGAAGTATGTTCAGAGTTATACAGATGGTATCTATGCCCAGGTTGCTACTGCATTGAAGGAGGGATATAATGTGCTTTTTTCAGGAACTCCTTGTCAGGTAGCAGCTGTAAAACGATTTACCAAAAATCATGAAAATCTGTTGACCGTAGAGGTTATCTGTCATGGCGTTCCCAATGTGGAGATGTTTCACTCTGCCCTTGAAGCCTATGACAAAGCAGCAATAAAACATTTTGTTTTCAGAGATAAAGGACAAGGTTGGACTTTCAATAACTTGATAACTTATAAAAATGGCAAAGCTAAGAAAGTGAATCATCGCTTGTCTTCCTATATGACTTATTTTCTGGAAGGAGAAACTTACCGTGATTCTTGTTATGTCTGTCCGTATGCCAAACAGGAACGAGGAGCGGACATTACGCTCGGCGATTTTTGGGGCGTGGTAGGCAGAAGAGAAGACCTAAAAGAAAAAATTAATATTGAAAAGGGCGTTTCTTGTTTAATTGTCAATACCCCGAAAGGAATGTCGGTTATTCAATCATCTTCTATAGAAACATTTGAAGTGGATTATGAAGACATCAAGGATGGAAATGAGCCCTTGAATCATCCTTCGCGCCATACAGATAAAAGAAAGGTCGTTATTTCGTTGTGGAAGCAAAGCAAAAGTTGGACGGACGTACATACTTATTGGAAGGCACATGACTATAAAGTGGCATATTCAATATGGAGCTTAATACCGATGACACTTCAGCATAGAATCAGATTGTTATTAGGAAAAAGATAGATTTATGAGCTATACAGTAGCAGTAGTAATCCCCACTCTCAATGAAGAAAAGTTTATAGCTCGTTGTTTGGATTCTGTCATTGACCAGTCGTATCCGTTTGTAGAGATGGATGTGATGGTGGTAGATGGCGGAAGCAAAGACAGAACGAGGGAAATAGTGGAGGAGTATGGCAGAACATATAAGAACATCCGCTTCATTCATAACCCTGGACGCATACAGTCGATAGCCTTTAATATAGGTGTGAAAAATTCGGAGGCACCTTACATTGTGCGCTTGGATGCACATGCTCTATACAATAAAGACTATATAGAAATGTGTGTTAAAGGTTTGGTTGCTGATAGTGAAAGAGGTAATGTTGGTGGGCGTTGTATCATTCTTCCCTTTAATGATAGTTTATGGGCAAAAGCAAATGCCATTCTTAACTATTCACGTTTTGGCATTGGGGGCTCAGCATTCCGTGTAGGCTTGAAACCTGATTATGTGGACTCAGTTCCTTTTGGTTGTTTTCCTCGTAGAGTATTTAATAAGGTTGGTGGTATGCGTGAAGATTTATCTCGTGGAGAAGACAATGAGTATAACTCGCGTATTCGAAAAGCTGGATACAAGGTATATTTTGATCCACAGATAATAAGTTCATATTATGCTCGTCCAACATTGAAAGCTTCATGTAGACAAATGTATGCCAATGGAGAATCTATCGGACATTTATTCTATGTGGACAGAGAGTCTATTGGACTTCGACATTTGGTGCCTTTGCTCTTTGTATTAGGTATAATGTTCGGATTCTTGCTTTCATGGATACACGTATACTTCGCTTACGCACTTGTTGCAGGATTAGGACTATATTTTGCTTGCGACTTGGGAGCCTCGTTTATAGCAGCTAAGGAGCATGGATGGAAGTATTCCTTTCCCCTGTTCCTGATGTTCTTTTGTGTACATATTTCCTATGGTTGGGGAACAATTGTAGGCATGTTTACCGGAAGAAAGTTAAAAAAATAATGAGTAAGCAGCCAATAAAAGAGTCAGTTCGAACCTTGTTGCTTTTACTGGATATAGCTCTCAATCTACGAGTGCAGAAAATTGCAGAAAAAGTGGATTGGTCGCAGGTGATGCAACTGGCGAAAAATCAAGGTGTGCGCGCATTGGTATTTGAAGCCCTGGAACTATTGAAACAAGCTGATGAGGCTTGTGATAACTTTCCTGATCGCATGACTGTGATGCAGTGTTATGCGCAAACGGTCTTTGTGGAAAAAATGTATGCGCAGCATTTGGCATTGGCTAACGAGGTAGCAAGACTTTGGAAGCAACATGGGGTGAAGACCATCGTGTTTAAGGGGGTGGCGCACAGCCGCTATTACACAAAACCCGGGCATAGAGAGTTTGGCGATTTGGATTGCTACCTGATTGATGGGCAAGGACATTGCGCCTACCACATTGGCAATGATGTGGCACGTACCATAGGGTTGGCTGTAGACGATGGATGGTATAAGCATTCGCACATTCAGTACAAGCAACTGACGATAGAAAACCACCAGTACTTTACAGTAGCCAGACGAGGCGGTGCAGACAAGTGGCTGCATGATTTTATGGTTGAGGTTATAGACGATGGTTGCCATCTGGAAAAACTGGACGGCACAGAACTCTACGTTTTACCCCTTGAAGCCGAAGGGCTGTTTATGCTTTACCACTCGTTGTTACACTTTTTGGTGGAAGGCATCAATCTGCGGCATTTTGTGGATTGGGCTTGCTGGATAAAGGCGAATCAAGACAAAGTGGTGTGGGCTGATTTCTATGCGAAGTGTAAACGCTTCAAGTTGGATGGTTTTGTGGATGTGTTGAACACGATAGCCGTGAAGTACCTTGGTGTAGAACTGCACGACCCGACGATATTTGCCGACAGTGCGTATGCAGAACGAACCATAGAGAGTGCGCTGTATGATGACACCGCTATATATAATAGGAGTAAAGGCATCTGGTATGAGCGTGTGCATGTGATTGGAAATGCATTCAAGCATTCGTGGAAGTATCGAGACGTGGCACACTACAGCATGGTGGGGTATGTGTGGCAGTTTGTGTATGGCTTCTTGAAAAAAGGGGAAGAAGATTAAGGAACTGTTTAAAAATTAAAAAGCTTCAAAGAGCTTTTTGGTAGGAATTCCAGCTTGTATGAATTCCATAAAGATTAAGCAATAAGATAAGAGCAGAATGTTGAGCTCCAAAGACCGTAAGAGGACTTTGGGGCTTTCTGTCGTATCCAAAAATCAACAAAAACAATACGTTATGACAATGAAACTGCGTAATGTGCCTTTTTCACCGCCAGATATGACGGAGGCTGAGGCTGATGAAGTGCGTGAAGCCATTCTGTCGGGTTGGATTACCACCGGACCGCGCACGAAGAAACTGGAAAAAGAAGTGGCTGAGTTTGTCGGTGCTGATAAGGCCGTTTGCTTGAACTCACAGACTGCTTGTGCCGAAATGGCCCTGCGACTGCTGGGCATTGGCAAGGGCGACGAGGTGATTGTGCCAGCCTATACCTATACGGCCAGTGCTTCGATTGTGGAGCATGTGGGCGCTACGCTGGTGTTTGTGGATGTGCAGAAAGACTGCCTCGAAATGGACTATGAGGCCGTGGAGGCTGCTATCACGGAACGTACAAAGGCGATTATCCCCGTAGACTTGGCCGGTATTCCTTGCGACTACGACCGCTTGAAGGCCATTGTAGAAGCCAAGAAAAGCCTGTTCAGACCGGCAACGGATTTGCAGCAGCAAATTGGGCGCGTAGCCATCTGTTGCGACGCAGCTCACGCTTTTGGTGCGGAACGCAAGGGCGTGAAGGTGGGAGCGATTGCTGATTTCACTTCATTCTCATTTCACGCGGTGAAGAACCTGACTACTGCTGAAGGTGGTGCGATGACGTGGAACTTGCCTTTCGGCAACGAGCAGGTGGTAAAGACGCTGGACAAGCAGGAGGGTAATACGTTCTGCGGTGTGCCCGAAATTGAGGATGAAACGTGGAACGAGAACCTTTACCGCAAGACGCAGCTGCTGAGTCTGCACGGACAGAACAAGGATGCACTGGCCAAGACGAAGCTGGGTGCGTGGGAGTATGACATCATCGGTACTTGGTACAAGTGTAACATGACGGATGTGGTGGCTGCCATCGGATTGGTGCAGATGCAGCGTTATGAAGGTATGCTGGCACGACGGAAAGAGATGATTGCGCGTTACGATGAGGCTTTGAAGCCGTTGAACGTGGCGGTGCTGGATCATTACAACGAGGAGCATACGTCGTCGGGCCACTTATACCTGGTGCGTCTGTTGGGCAGAACGCGCGAGGAGGCAAACCGCGTGATTGAGCAGATGGCTGAGCGCGGCATAGCCACGAACGTGCACTACAAGCCGCTGCCGATGATGACTGCTTACAAGAATATGGGCTTCGATATCAAGGATTTTCCGAATGCTTACCGCATGTTCGAGAACGAAATTACGTTGCCGCTGAATACGCGTATGACGGATGAAGATGTGGCTTACGTGATTGAGAATTTTGTAGATATTGTAACTAATTTAAAATAAGTAGATAACCCTGATTTGTTGAGGGTATCTGTTTGAAATCAAGGGCTTGGAGATGAAATTCCGTGTTTTGTCTTCAAGCCTTTTTACTTGCATTATACATGAAAAGATTATTCGACATTGTTGCTTCAGGCTGTGGTCTGGTGGTTTTAAGTCCCTTGTTCCTAATCTTGGCCATTTGGATTAAGTTGGATTCAAAGGGACCGGTTTTTTATCGTCAGGTGCGTGTGGGTCGCGGTAATAAAGACTTTCGCATCTTTAAGTTCCGCTCCATGCGTGTGGGTGCTGACAAAGGTTCGCTGGTAACGATAGGTGGCCGTGACCCCCGTGTAACGCGTTCGGGGTATTACATACGTAAGTATAAGTTTGATGAACTACCTCAGTTAATCAATGTGTTCATTGGTGATATGAGTTTGGTGGGACCACGTCCTGAGGTGCGCCATTATGTGAATTACTGGACACCGGAACAGATGCATGTGCTTGATGTGCGTCCGGGCATCACAGACCCGGCGAGTATTAAGTTCCGCAACGAGAACGAACTGATGGAGCAGGCCGAGGATCCGGAGGATTACTACATTCATGTAATCATGCAGGAGAAGATAAAACTTTATCTGGAGTACGTTGAGAATAGCTCGTTTTGGTATGACATCAAGTTGATATTCCAAACGTTTAAGGTAATTGTAACGGAGCGATAAGTGGAGGAATAGGTAATGAAAATGGATAAAGCATTTTTGGACGGCTTGTTGGTTCAAGCCCAGGCTAATCCGCGTTTGCGACAGCATTATGATTTACGCACTTCGGAAGCAGATACGAGTCAGCGTTTGCTGAATGCATTGATGCCGGGTACGGTGGCACCTATTCACCGGCATGAGGATACTTCGGAAACGGTAATTTGCCTGTGTGGCAAACTGGACGAGGTAATCTACGAAGAAGTGGATGCATTGCTTTCGCCTTTGACGGCGGAGGAGGCAGCTGCTTTTGACCGGGGAATGGATGCACAGGAGGTGACGCAGGAGAAACGCTTCAGAGAGGTGCAGCGCATTCGGCTTTGTCCGGCTGAGGGACAATATGGTTGTCAGATTCCGCAGGGAGCTTGGCATACGATTGAGGTGCTGGAGCCGAGTGTGATTTTTGAGGCTAAGGATGGGGCTTATAAGTGATGCGTAGGTGGTGAAGCTGCATGTACTTGGGGGTATGCATAGCCTTGGAGGTGGTTTGCGGAGGTAAATAATGCATATCCCTATTTCACTTTTTTCTTTTCTGAAAGTTGGTTCTGAAATGATTGAGAATCAATATGTAAGGTGGTGGGTAGATGGGGTATAAAAAAGTGAGGTGCGATATCAGGTGCTCGAAAAATTTGGATTTCGGGGTGTTTAGGTTGTATCTT
>FR901670.1 GCA_000437675.1 Prevotella sp. CAG:891 | reverse complement strand
AAATCTTCGTCAGAAAAGTTTAGACGACTTCTATACATACTTCACCTCTCAAACCCTGAGCAGCAAAGTAAAAACTACCAATTCAAGCAACTGCACTCCGGCGATGTACAACACGCATGAGGACAGCATCAACACTTAAAAGAGTAGCCTCAGCACTTCGGATGAATATCGAGTTTCACCGGACGAACCATGTTTTTCGGATCAAGAATGGCATCCAAGTCTTCCTGTGTAAGGATACCTTCTTCAAGCACCAAATCAACCACACTACGTCCGGTTTGCATGGCCTTTTGAGCAATAGTCGTTGAATGCTCATAGCCGATGTAAGGATTCAGAGCCGTCACGATACCAATGCTGTTATGCACCTCCTCGCGGCATCTGTCCTCATTGGCCGTAATACCTTCAATACAAAGCGAACGAAGAGTATCGAAAGCATTTACCATAAGATCGATTGATTCGAAGCAGCACTGAGCCATAACAGGTTCCATGGCATTCAGTTCCATTTGCGAAGCCTCGCCGGCCATCGTAACACAAAGTTCATTACCAATCACCTTGAAAGCCACCTGACTGATAACTTCAGGAATAACCGGGTTAACCTTACCGGGCATAATCGACGAACCGGGCTGACGTGCCGGCAGATTGATTTCGCCCAAACCGCAACGCGGGCCGCTGGCCAGCAAACGAAGGTCGTTGCTGATTTTGCTCATTTTCACCGCAACACGCTTTAAGGCCGACATATAACCCACCATGCAGGAAGTGTCAGAAGTAGCACCTACCCAATCAGTGGCCAGCACCACATGCCATCCGGTGATGCGTGCAAGCGCCTCGACAGTTTTTTCGGCATATCCCGGTTCCGAGCAAATACCCGTACCAATAGCCGTTGCGCCCATATTAACCGTCAGGAAGTCAGCAGCAGCTTCTTCCAAGTGCTGCAATTCGTTTTCCAGAATGCTGGCAAATCCGCCAAAAGTCTGTCCGAGCGTCATAGGCACAGCATCCTCGAGTTGCGTACGTCCCATTTTCACGATGTGCGCAAAAGCCTCAGCCTTGTCACGCAGTGCCGCAATGAGTTCTTTCAGATGCGGCAGCAAAGCCTGGTGCGAAGCGTAAAGTCCCATATGAATAGCCGTAGGATAAGCATCGTTGGTCGACTGTGAGCGGTTTACATGGTCATGCGACGAACAGTATTCATACTCACCCGGGCGGTGTCCCATCTCAATCAAGGCAAGATTAGCAATCACCTCGTTGGCATTCATGTTTGTGCTGGTACCGGCACCCCCTTGAATCATATCGACGGGGAACTGGTCATGATGTTTACCGGCAATGATGGCCTTACAAGCAGCCTGAATACCTTTATATTGTGCATCGGTCAGGAGTCCCAGCTGATGGTTTGCCTCAGCAGCAGCCCATTTTGTATAAGCCAGTCCGTTAATGAAAAGCGGATACTGGTCGAGGCGGAAACGGCTGATATGAAAGTTTTCAACGCCACGAAGGGTTTGGATGCCATAAAGTGCATCAGCGGGCAACTCACGCTGACCCAGAAGGTCATGCTCTAAACGTATTGACTTATTATCTTCCATGTTTATCAATTTAAATAAGGTTGATGATTAACAGTCGAACATAAGCTTTTTATCCGTTCGGCTTACACAAAGGTACAATATTGTTTTGGAACTAAGCAAATACATGACCCATAAATTTCAATTTGCTACATATTTTAATTTTTCATACATTGTCAGTCCGAACTGCTACACCCCGATTTAAAGTTCATATTTGTTGGCATTTATGCCTACTTACGTTTTTACATCGTCTGACGCTACATTTCCTTTCCCAAAAATGAAGTCATCTGAACTTTTATGAAATTCAAGATTTGCCTTAATT
>FR901669.1:710-10182 GCA_000437675.1 Prevotella sp. CAG:891 | reverse complement strand
TCCGAATGGGCATTCAGCCCTTTATCTACGGGCATTTCGGCGCGTTTTCCATACGCGAAAAAAAATGAAATCGGGATATAACATTTTATCTCATGCCGATTATCAAAACGTACGAAGCAGCAACGTTTGGCCTCACCAAAAAGTTGCAGCCCCCACACCTTTTTGCTACTGATCCTAGTTAACAGCCGATTGGTATTTTCCTAAAAAATAAGCCCCATCACTTCATGCATAAAGTGTTGGGGCGACTTTTTTCATCTCCAGAATTCGGTTGAGAAACTGTTTCCGGCCTGTGAATAGGCATTTACCCGTGTGATACACGGAAATAGCCCCAATTTGCAGGACGGGTTCATCATATTTACTTTTTTACTCTTCATTAATATTCCATATTACATGATGCTTATGAATGAGCAAGAAATATTTGCAAATGTAAGATAAATGTTTGGTTGCTACCTAAAAAATGAAAGGTTACAATCATTATGTGACTGATTAGTGGCATAATGGTTGCAACCTTTTATACATTTGCGCAAAAGGAATGTTTGTGAATACGCAATTTAAATGGCGGCAATGTTCATCCATTCCTCGGCTGTATGCATGGGTTGAGGCTCAGCAGTGGCCGACGTGATGCAACAGCATAAATCCGGCGAAAGGTTTACACTGTAATTACCATAGGCATTTCGCTGGATTAAATAGTCGTCAATGTGGTATAAGGTATCGTCAAACTGCATGATTTCTTTTTTCAGTAAGCTAATCATAGGCAGTCTGATTTCAGACACTTCAATGTTGGGCGCTTTGTCAACGTCGCCGCCAAACATTTTGTATATTAACTGATATTTTCGTTTGATGGCCTTCATGTGCCGTTCGTAGCGTTCAAGGTGTTTGGCCGATTGCGGTTTGTTGAAATTGATTCCCCCATGAGCCGATTCCAGCAGAAACAACGCATAGAGGGCCTTTTCGCGCCGGTGAATTTTCGACAGTTGTATGTCAGCTTCGGGAAAACAGATAGTTTCGCGTGCGGCATCCACCACCACCTTACTTTTAATGCCACGGCGCAGCATGAGAATGTTGAAAATCTGTTTGTAGTAGCCGGTAAAGATGAAGCGTTCCTTTTTTTCGCGGATGTAATTGATGTTGAGGTTATGGTAAAACCGGGCAAAGGAATCCATGATAAACCGCATGGTGGCGACGGGCGAAGTATGGATGTAGACAATCAGAAAGTTGTCCATAGCGTTGTCGTCAATATCAGCCTTTCCTATTTTAATCATGAATGCCGGTGAAACGCCTTGCAGCTTTTTCATCTGCAGTTTACCCGCCAGGTGTTCATTGCAAAAAGTTGCCGTGTTGAGCGTCAGCATTTGCTGAACGACGTAGTCTAACCGTTTGTTGCCCACTTGGGGGTAGAGCAAGGAAGCAATGCGTAACAATGTATGCTGCGGAATGCTTTGATAGTGTTCGGATACTTTCGGAAGATACACCAGTTCGAAGCCCGATAGCCGGACCTCGTTGCATATTTCGCGGTAGTTTTGGCGCATTTGCGTGTTGATGCTTTCGTCGTATTCTCCTTCGACATACAGCATTTGCGAGTTGTCGAAGTTCAGTTCCGTTGAATTAACCGAAAGAATTTGCGCCTTGAAGTCGTTGTGCGGTTTCAGAATGAGCTGCAAACACAGTAGCAGCAGTGCCTCCTCTTTGGCACAGAAATCGTCAGACATGGCCACATGGCAAAAGTCATTTAGCAATTCCTGCCGTGTTTCAGCATCCAGTTCCTTCAATACATCGAGTGATTCAGCCAAATGGATTGAACCTCCCGATTTCCAATCATTGTCGGTGATGTCGTATTTGTTTTGCAGGTCATCGAGTGTATTCATTTCGCGCAGGTCGATGATTCCATCCGCTTTAATCAAGTCGGTTATGATGCGTGCGATGGCTGCTTTTTCAGTTTTTTTCATGTATAAGAAAAGGTTATATTGAAGGGAAATGTGAAATAAAGAAGTCGTCAGAAAAGTTTAGACGACTTCAAAATCCGTGCAGTTACTTATCGTGCAGTTTCGGAAAAATCTGCAGCGTATTTTGCAGTAACTGACGTTCAACTTCCTCCGTTGGCAGTTCGTAAATTTCAGCCAGTTTGTCGATAATCAGTGGAATGAAAGCCGGTTCGTTGCGTTTGCCGCGATGAGGCGTTGGAGCCAGATAAGGCGCATCCGTTTCCACCACCAAGCGGTTCAAGGGCACTTGCGTACGCAGCACAGCAGGCAGGGTCGACTTTTTGAAAGTCAGCACACCGCCAATGCCCAACATAAAGTGAGGAAACGCCTCGAGCAGTTCGCGCGCTTCGTCAGCCGTACCTCCAAAGCAATGGAAAATACCGCTGATTTTTTGGCTGAAGGGCAAGAGCGTGTCGACCAGTTCGCGGTGAGCCGAACGGCTGTGAATAACCAGGGGCAACTGATAACGCACCGCCCATTCCGCCTGTCGGCGCAACACAGCGATTTGTTCCATGCAGCGCGAATTGTCCCAATACAAGTCGATACCCACTTCGCCAATAGCCACAAACGGATGCTTCGATTGTTCAAGCAGTCTTTCCATGTGGTCGAGCAGCGGTTCCGGGTTTTCGGGCAATTCCGTAGGGTGCAACCCCATCATGGGGCGGCACAAGTCGGGATGCTGTTCGTACAAGTTCAGCATGGGGCTGATGCTGTCAAGGTCGATATTAGGCAGCAGCAAACACTGCGCACCTGCTTGAACTGCCCGGCTGATTACTTCCTCGCGGTCGTCGTCGAATTCGGTTGTATAGATATGTGTGTGGGTATCGATGAACATGTCTTAAAACAAGCGTTTTTCTTTCTGTTGTAAAACTTCTTTCTTTTGTAAACTCAAACCATTTATTGAACTGGTCTTGACGCTTAGCCGAAGAATCCCGCTGCGGGTTCCCGGCTAAGCGTCAAGACCAGTTTTTTTTTGCGTCAAAAACCGGATTTTGCTTTTGCATTCGCAGGGTAAAATCCGACACTGAAATCACCTTATTTTTTGCGTCCCAGCAGCGACGAAGCATATTCCCAAAGCGGCAACCATTGCGATTCGGGCAAACTCAACTTCGCAATTTCGCTGTGAGCCTCGGCATAGAAAGCGTTGATAGCCTCGAGCGTCACCGAAGGAATGTTCAATTGGTTGTAAATGTCGGTCACCGAAGCAATTTTTTCTTCGGCCGGCAAGTTATGGTCTTCGATGAGTGCCAGCAAACGGTTACGCGTAGCCTCGTCAGCACGCTCCAGGGCATTGATGAGCAAAAACGTCTTTTTGCCACAAAGAATGTCGCCCCCGATTTTTTTGCCAAACACAGCCGGATCGCCATACACATCCAGGTAATCGTCCTGAAGCTGGAAGGCCAATCCCACCTTTTCAGCAAAACGATACAGCATTTCTGCATCCTCGTTCGGAGCCCCTGCCAGCAACGCCCCCGCCTTGGCAGCACAAGCCAGCAGCACCGAAGTTTTCAGTCGTATCATTTCGATGTATTCAGCCTCGGTCACATCAGTGCGCGTTTCGAAGTTCACATCATACTGTTGTCCTTCGCAAATTTCCTGTGCCGTGCGAGCAAACAGTTCGAGCACCTCAGGCGTACGTTCATTTTGGCAATTCATGAAATGGCGGAAAGCCATAATCAGCATGGTATCGCCCGAAAGGATAGCCGTGTTATCGTTCCATTTTTTATGCACCGTAGCCCGTCCGCGGCGCATATCCGCGTTATCCATCAAGTCATCGTGCAGCAACGTATGGTTATGGTAAGTTTCGATACCGATGGCAGCCGGCATAGCCGTTTCGAAGTCATTTTTGTACAAGCTGTAAGCCATGAGCAGCAACGTAGGGCGCAAGCGTTTGCCCCCCATGTCGAGCACATAGCTGATAGGTTCGTAAAGTCCCACAGGCTGAGTGGGGTAGTCAACGGCAGCAAGTGCCTTATTGATGGTGTCGAGCATAGATCGTAGGTTTATTGTTGTTTACGAATTTATGAAATGTCAGTCAAAGAAAGGAAAATGTCAGTCAAAACAAATGAAATGTCAGTCAAATCCTTCCACCGTCCATTCCGCGTGTTACTGAAAACTCTCAATGCGGTTTCGGCAATTTTCCATGAGCCATTTGGGCGTAGACGTAGCCCCACAAATGCCCACGCTGTTAGTCCCCTCAAACCATTCGCGGTGAATAGCCTCAGGATTGTCAACCAGATACGAGCGCGGATTCACCTGGCGGCAAGCCTCGTAAAGCACCCGTCCGTTCGAACTTTTCAGTCCGCAAACGAACACCACCACGTCATGTTTCGAAGCAAATGTGCGGATGTTCGGCAGTCGGTTAGCCACCTGTCGGCAAATGGTGTCGAACGAGCGGAAGTCGGCCGGATTCACCATGTGTTCAGTGATGTAGTCCACCACCTGTTGGAAACCCTCAAGCGGTTTCGTAGTTTGCGAAAACAGCGCAATCGGTTTTGAAAAGTCGAGTTGTTCCGCCTCTTCGACGCATTCAATCACAACCGCCTCGCCCTGCGTCTGTCCCACCAGTCCCAGCACCTCGGCATGTCCTCTTTTTCCGTAAATCACGATTTGCGGATGGTTAGGCTCCGAGTACACCTTTTTGATGCGCCTTTGCAGTTGCAACACCACCGGGCAAGTAGCATCAATGATGCAGATGCCCCTTTCCTGCGCCAAGGCATAAGTTGCCGGCGGTTCACCATGTGCGCGAAGCAGCACCTTAGTGCCGTGTTTCAGCAGTTTCAGTTCATCGTGGTTAATGGTTCGCAGCCCCAAGGCATGCAAGCGTTCACATTCGCTGCCGTTGTGCACGATGTCGCCCAGGCAACACAAGTTGTCGGCCGTAGCCAGTTCCTCTTCAGCTTTACTGATGGCCGTAGTCACCCCGAAGCAGAACCCCGATGAAGCATCAATTTCAATATTTAGCATAATGTACTCTTGTTGTCAGAAGCAGTTAGTCAGTCAAGGAAAACCCTTTTCCGTTTTACAGATGAAACTTAATGGGTACCGTAATTTTCACCGGCGTCAGTTCACCCTGTTCGTTTTTACCCGGTTGCCATTTTGGCATACGCGAAAAGGCATTTTTGATGGTACGATAAATTTCGGCATCGAAAGCCCCTTTCACTTCCAAATCCTGTGCATACCCATCAGTACCCACAACGAAACTCATCGACACCTCGCCCTCCTGTCTCAGGTCAAGGCAACGCTGCGGATACACAATGTGGTCGTTAAGCCATTTCATAAACCGCTGCGCACCCCCCGGAAATTCCGGAAGTTGCTTCACCACCTCCGTAGGCACAATTTTTTGTTTAGCCAGCGGCAAGGTCGAATCGTGCGCCCTTGTTTCCTCCTCGATAGGCGTGATAATTAGGTTCTCGTCGGGTTCGAAGATAAATTTATCCTTAATGCCAATGATTTTCGTTTCAGGATTACCCTCCACAATTTCGGGAGTACCCTGCGTAGCCCCCGGCCCCATCGAAATTCGCGGAGCCAGCCGCGCCGTTTGCACAAAGTGCATTTTGTAACCCTCTTTCAGGTTGGTCGGTTTCAGTTCGTTGAGCAAATCCTCAGCATTCACCGTTTCGCGCTGCATCATGTATCTTACGTACACAGCCGTACCCACCGCAGCAGTCGCAGTCAGTAAAAAGCCTCCCACCACTACTATCAAGGCATATCTGTATCGGGCGCCTGCCCGTTGTCGGAGACGGTAGGCACCATAATCTCGGTTGCGATGTTCAAAAACAATATCACACCATTCCTTAGATAATAATTCGGATGAACGCACGTTTATTTATTTAAAACCATAATAGCTGTCGGAAAAGTTCAATGAAGCGGCTGCTCGAAATAATTTTCATCCAAACCGCTACAGCCAAAACGAAATTATGAAGTCGTCTGAACTTTTATGAAATTCAAGATTTGCCTTAATTTTTGAGGCGTTTTTGGGCCTTGAAGAAGGAGTGTAGCGAGCTACACGACTGATGAAAGGTCAAGAAACGGCCAAAAAGAAAGGTGAAGATTGAATTTAGAAGAGATAAATCTCCATATCAAATCTTCGTCAGAAAAGTTTAGACGACTTCTATTTCTTTCAGGGCGAAAAAAACTTCAGTCTTTTTCGAACCACCCGCAGCTTTATTCATTTCAGCATCAGTCGTATTTGTGTGAACAAAGATACGGCAAATAAATTTTTTCTTACTACCTTTGGGCACAAAAATCAAAACTTAAATGAAAATAAAGTTATTCTGCACACTCATGTTCGGCCTTCTGCCCCTGTTCGGCCTGTGCCAGGAGTATTCCTCCTCGTTCAATGCCGTGCGTATGCCCGTGTCGTCCCACACAGCAGCCCTGGGGGGCGTGAATGTCAGCCTGATTGAAGCCGACCCCACTGTAGGTTGGGCCAATCCGGCACTTTATGCCAATGCAGACGACCTTTCCTTCGGCCTAAACTTTATGACATATCATGCCGGAAGCAGCTGGATGGGAGCCCATTTCACCAAAGCCTTCGGCGAACGTCACACCATGGCAGCTGGCATACAGTACATGAATTACGGAAGCTTCGACGAAACCGACGAAACCGGACAGGTTACCGGCGAATTCAAGGCAAAGGACATCATCGTCGGCACCGGCTACAGCTATCTCTTCAGCGACCGCTGGACCGGTGGTGCCAACCTCAAGTTCATTTATTCCGGACTGGCCGACTACTCCAGCATGGCACTTGCCGTCGACCTCGGACTCAACTATTACGACGAAGAAGGCGACCTCTCGCTTTCGCTGGCCGCACAGAACATCGGTACGCAGCTCAAAGCTTACGACGGAGGCATACGCACCCATCTGCCCTTCACCCTTGCCTTTGGCTTTACCAAAGGAATGGCCCATCTGCCCATTCGTCTTCACATCACGCTCACCGACCTCACCCGGTGGAAGTCGAGCTATTTTGCCCTGCCCGATGACGAAACCAACGAATATGGCGAGAAAAAAGACGATTTGAGCTTCACCAAAAAATTCCTCAATCACCTCGTCGTCGGCATCGACGTTCTCCCCACCGACTACCTTTACTTCTCGCTCGGCTACAACTTCCGCCGCGCCTACGAACTCAAAGCCTCCGGCTCATCACACATGGCCGGCCTTTCGATAGGTGGCGGACTCACCCTCAAGCGCTTCAAGTTCGGTGCCACCTTTGCCCGCTACCATCAGGCAGGCAACTCCCTCATGTTCAATGCCGGCTACACCCTTTAAGCCTCCCCCTCCTTTTTTCACCCTCTCATTTCAAACCATTTCCGATAACGAACCCTTTCCGATAATACATCTATTCGTATGAAAAAGATAATCGTGGCCATCGACGGCCATTCATCCTGCGGCAAAAGCACCATGGCCAAAGACCTCGCCCGCGAAGTAGGCTACATCTACGTCGATACCGGCGCCATGTACCGCACCGTCACCCTCTTTGCCCTGCGCAATCAGCTGTTCAATGCCGATGGCACCATCCAGGCCGACCGCCTCGAAGCCCTCATGCCCCAAATCGAAGTCAGCTTCAAGCTCGACCCCGAAACCAACCTCCCCCAAGCCTGCCTTAACGGCGAATGTGTGGAAAACGAAATTCGCGGACTCGAAGTCAGCTCACACGTCAGCCCCGTGGCAGCCCTCCCCTTTGTGCGCACAGCCATGACCGCCCAACAGCAACGCATGGGCCGCGACAAAGGCATCGTCATGGACGGCCGCGACATAGGCACCGTTGTTTTCCCCCAGGCCGAACTCAAAATATTTGTCACCGCCTCGGCCGAAGTACGCGCACAGCGCCGCTACGACGAACTCACCGCCAAAGGCCAAACCGTCAGCTACGACGACATACTTGTCAACGTCAAGGAACGCGACTACATCGATTCACACCGCGCTGTAGCCCCCCTGCGCCAAGCCGACGACGCCCTTTTGCTCGACAACTCCAACCTCACCATCGCCCAACAAAAAGCATGGCTCATGCAGCAGTTTGCCGAGCACACACACGAATAGCCCCTTAGCGTGGCAACCCTAAATTAGTCAGAGTTTATGAAAATAGCAGTGGCAGGCACTGGCTATGTCGGACTGAGCATAGCCACCCTTTTAGCACAACATCATCAGGTAACGGCCGTCGACGTTATTCCCGAAAAGGTCGACCTCATCAATCAGAAAAAGTCGCCCATACAGGACGAGTACATCGAAAAATACCTGGCCGAAAAGCCCCTCAACCTCGTTGCCACACTCGACGGAGCCGCAGCCTATGCCGATGCCGACTTCGTAGTCATTGCCGCGCCCACCAACTACGACCCGGTCAAAAACTACTTCGACACCCATCACATTGAAGACGTCATCGACCTCGTCCTCAGCGTCAACTCCCGCGCCGTAATGGTGATAAAGTCCACCATACCCGTAGGCTACTGTCGCAGTTTGTATGCCAAATATGCCCTTCGCGGTGTATCGCGTTTCAATCTGCTCTTTGCCCCCGAGTTTCTGCGCGAAAGCAAAGCCCTCTACGACAATCTTTACCCCAGCCGCATCATCATCGGTGTGCCCAAGCTCCTCACTGACGACCGTTTCAATGCCGAAGACGAAGCCATACGTCGCATAGCCGACATACCCGCCCTCACCGCCGCCGCCCACACCTTTGCCTCGCTGCTGCAAGAGGGCGCCTTGAAGCCCGACATACCCACCCTCTTTATGGGCATGAAGGAAGCTGAGGCCGTCAAGCTCTTTGCCAACACCTATTTGGCCCTGCGCGTAAGCTACTTCAACGAACTCGACACCTATGCCGAGGTCAAAGGCCTCGACACCCAAGCCATTATTCAGGGCGTAGGCCTCGACCCCCGCATCGGCACGCATTACAACAATCCCTCCTTTGGCTACGGCGGCTACTGTCTGCCCAAAGACACCAAGCAACTCCTTGCCAACTATCAGGACGTGCCGCAAAACATGATGACCGCCATTGTCGAGAGCAACCGCACCCGCAAGGACTTCATAGCCGACCAAGTGCTGAAAAAAGCCGGCTACTACGACTATTATCACAACAGTGCCTACCTTCCCGGTCAGGAAAAACGCTGCGTAGTCGGTGTCTATCGCCTCACCATGAAGTCAAATTCCGACAATTTCCGTCAGTCGTCCATTCAGGGCGTCATGAAGCGCATCAAGGCCAAGGGCGCCGAAGTCATTATCTACGAACCCACCCTTCCCAACGGTTCCACCTTCTTTGGCAGTCAGGTCATCAACGACCTATCCACCTTCAAGCAGCAAGCTAATGCCATCATAGCCAACCGCTACGATCCATCGCTCAACGATGTGCGCGACAAAATCTACACCCGCGACATCTTCCACCGCGACTAACCCCACCCCCTCCGCTTCTGCTCCCAGTAATTTCATGCAATTTGAAATTACTCCATAGCCCATTCCCCCATAGCAAGCCGCCGTTCGCAGTTACACCCTGCGAA